>CAYVEO010000039.1:0-25261 GCA_964449965.1 uncultured Planctomycetia bacterium | reverse complement strand
GTTCAATATTATCTGCAAAATGCGGACATATATATTTAAGCGCATCTTTCTTCAATTGTTTCTTCTCATGTTCATTACATTTATTCATCTAATCCTCCTTATGCAGCGGTTCAATTCATTGAACCTTTGACAGTTCCTTCTTCGCCCTAACAAGTAAATCATCCAATGCCTTGATTTTATCTTTAGGCCATTCTGGAGGATTGTAATTCTTCACATTCTCCCTCCACATCTCATCGCATTTATCCAATATAGTCTTCTCATCCCCTGCCCAGACTTCAGTCCTTGGTTCAGTCAGGAATATCTTAGATGACCATAACTCCCTGAAATGACTCATCGTATGTGGACTCTCAAGAAAATCCTCACCCTTTCTTACCTTATCACAGATTTCATTAAAAGGCAATGTTTTTTCATCAATGGCTATCTTGTCTTTTAGAGCAAATTCAGATTTCCTGATTTCCATGTCTATCATAAACTGTGTCGGTGAACCCATGCCGCCATTGTCTAAAGTTCCCATACCTGGATATGTAATATCAGAATTCCCTATTAACTTAGAACACCTGTGTGCACCATAAAAATTCTCGGACACTGCCTGAAGTCCAGGCCGTTTGGCATATGGGCTAAGGAATACCTCAACCCATAGATGCCCGCCAAAGAACTCATCAAACAATTCCTTAACTCCGATATTTACCATCGCCGGTTCTGGACCTGAATATGTTACATTGCCATTCTTCATATCTACAACAGAGGAAATCATCCTGCCACTTATGTCTGCATCCGAATCCAGGATAAACGCTACTACCATCCCTCCTAATATCTCTGCCGCACCTATTACTATTGCACCTGACAATGTAACCGGCGTATTTATACCAATCGTAACCATAGAGGCGATATGATACCTATTTATATTTCTCTTCACCCTCTCCACCATCTCTGCCGCAGAGCGCCTATCTAAGATAAGTGGTGATGTTATACACTGTGAACCGGCTAAATATGGGGTATTCTCTGGAGTATCGCTTATGATTTCTCCTATCTCCTTCAGATACTTTATCTGCTCTGGATATATGGATTCTATTCCATCAAGTTTGTCTGTATGTTTCAACCCTAAAATAAGTGAATCTATCCTCTCTATCTTCTCATGCACATCCTGCCTATACCATGTGCTAATATATCCGATTTCAGGCGTAGATTGGGCAAACTTCTTCATCTCTATAAATATTTTAGTATCTACAGGCATAACTTTCTTCTCTTTATAGTCATAATACTTTGTAGGTCCACAATCAAATGCAGACATCAAAAACTCTGTCTCTAACTTCTGCCTCATTAGAGCCTTCTGTCTTCTCCAGATAATAGAATGTGTCCAGTCAATGCCGCATTTAGGATGAAGTGTCTGGTCCTCATCATCCTGTCTTTGCGTCTTCTTCTGGCATTTCACCATCTCCTCAATCTTTTCCTTTGGTATACTGAGCCTTCCAGAATGTCCTTCCTTACACCCGGCTTTTAGCAAATGAGACACAATCTCCTCATTCTCCACCTTCATCCCCACATCCCAGAGTAACCTGCAAACCTTCTCCCTTAAAACCTCTTTTTCTTCTATGGATAACATATAAATTCTTCTCCTCTAACCTTTAACAATCGCCCTTATGGCACTGATTATCGTCTCTTTCTGCGGAACGCATACCTTTTCCAATGGCGGGCTAAATGGTAAAGGTAAGTCAGCCCCGCCTAATACCTTAGGGTGTGTATCCAAAAGGTCAAATCCTTCCTCAACCACACGCCTGACAATCTCTGCACCGATTCCACATCTTGTCCAGGACTCATGGACTACCAAAAGCCGTCCGGTCTTTTTGACAGATGCAAGTATTGTCTCCATATCCAACGGCACAATCGTCCTGGGGTCTATTACCTCAACGCTTATATCACCTTCAAGTTCTAAAGCAGCCGCCAGTGCCTTGCGCCGACAAAGACCTGTTGCAATAACTGTTATATCTCGCCCTTCACGTGCTACATCAGCCTTACCCAGAGGCACAAGCCATTCACCATCTGGCACTTCCTCTTTTTCAGGGAAAAGGACCCTATTCTCTATGACAAGGACAGGATTGTTGTCACGAATCGCTGACTTTAACAACCCCTTGGCATCATGGACAGTCCCAGGCATTACTACCTTGAATCCTGGGGCATGGACAAACCATGCCTCAAGGCTCTGTGAATGCTGGGCTGCCTCAGCTGTGCCTGTCCCTGCCTGTGCACGGATAGTTACTGGCATATCAAACTGTCCATCTGACATATAGCGAATTTTTGACATCTGATTGACTAACTGGTCCATTGCTAACATTATAAAGTCCATATACATCACTTCAACTATAGGCCTTAAACCTGTCATCGCTGCACCTGCTGCAAGACCTATAAATCCCTGTTCAGAAATAGGTGTCCCAACGACTCGCCGTGTACCGAACTTCTCTAAAAGACCCTTTGTGAGATTATAAACCCCTCCATCTATATCAACATCCTCACCCATAACAAAGACCCTATCATCCCGTGCCATCTCTTCACGCATCGCCTCATTTAATGCTTCAGCATATGTAAGTCTTCTCATAAATTTCTTTTTTAACTTGTTGTAGGGGCGACATTTATGGCGCCCGCCCAGAGGTTATCTCCAACAGTCCGAACTTCAGGAAACGGGCTCCTCCTTGCAAACTCTATCGCCTCTTTTATCTCGTCCTCTACCTCTCTATAAATATCCTTGAAATTATCCTGCGTCAATGCCTTCTCTTTAACCAGTCTTTCCTCAAAACTGCGTATAGGGTCATTTTTTTCACTCTTCCATAACTTAATTTCATCTTTGCTGCGTCCATCAGGGATAATACCGCAGTGCGGCTCAACACGGTAAGTCTTACACTCAATAAAGGTTGTCCCTTCTCCTCTACGTGCCCTCAAGACCGCCTCATTTGCCTTGCGGTATATCTCTAATACGTCATTCCCATCAACTATTACCCAGGGCAAACCATAGCCTTGAGCACGCGGCGCTATATCTTTAGTGCACGTGCTCCTATGAACAGGCGTAGTCGCGGCATAACAGTTATTCTCGCAGACATAAATAACAGGCAACTTCCACAGGGCTGTCATATTCAAAGACTCATGCAAAACACCCTGATTTGATGCCCCTTCACCAAAAAAACATATTGCAACCTGGTCAGTTCCACGGTATTTAGCAGAAAAAGCGGCACCCAAAGCAATGGCAATACCACCGCCAACAATACCATTCCCACCGAGGAAACCTTTCTCCTTGTCAAACTGATGCATAGAACCACCACGACCACCTGATAGACCTGTGCTTCTTCCCATCATCTCTGCCATACTTTTCTTTAAATCCCATGATTTGGCAATGCAATGTCCATGTGAACGGTGCGTGCTGGTAACATAGTCATCATCCCGCAGAGCCTCACATACACCAACTGCGACTGCCTCCTGCCCAATGTAAAGGTGTATAGCACCTACAATCTCACCAATCTGGTATAGTTGCTTGACACTCTCCTCAAACCGCCTGATAGCAACCATCCGTTTGAGCATCCTTATCTTCCGTTCCCTTGTTACATCAACCATAATTCTTCAAATTATCCCTCTATAAAAAGGCTCCTCCTTTTTCCATTATAAAATTTATATTGATTTTTCCCTAATTTTATGTTATTCTTAATTATGAGGTGATTAAAATGAAAATGCAAAAGATTGAGTATATTCAAAGAAGGCATCATAATGAATGGCTCCTTATAGGTGTTGACAAAGTGGATGAGAGCACAAGCACCCCAATAACAGGACATCTTCTGGCTCACAGCAAAGACCGTGATGAAATCTATAAAAAAATGATGAAGTATAAAACACATACTTTTGTCACCTGTTCTCAAGACAAGCTGAAAAAAGGACTTGCAGTAGCCTTTTATGTCTAAATTCTCATTGCCTTCCCATTACAATAACATCATTGTCCCAGTAACATTTTGTTTTGGACGTAATATGAAAACTTTGTCTATGGTTCTTGATACAGGCGCAACTTATACAATGATTCCGTTTGAAGCTGCCAAAGCACTCGGCTGCGACCCTGCTATTACAAAAAGAAAAATAGAAATTGTCACAGCAAGTAGTATTGAATATAGACCTGTAGTCACTATCCCTCTTGTAAAAGCATTTGGTCTTGAAGTCAGAAACCTTGATGTTGCTTGCCATGATTTGCCACCACATGCCCCTTGCGATGGACTTTTGGGGCTTAACTTCCTTCGCAATTTTAATTTCATGTTTTACTTTCCCAAAAACCATTACGAGGTTACTCCTTGAGACTTCTCAAATAGGGTATTTCCCATATTCAAATATAGCCTCCTGCATAGGATGCCAGAGTTTTACAACGTTCTATATCGCTTATTTATTCACCCCGCTAATAATATAAAATTCCTCTCTTTATTCCTTCCAGACATCCTTCAAATAGACCCGGCTCCCTTTCTTTTGAGCTAATTGCCCGGCCTCTATTACAACAATGTGTTCAAGTATATCTTCATAAGCAATGGGTGGTTCTTCGGTTAATATCATCTTTTTGAATAGCCGTAAAATCTTTGCAGCACCATATATGAACTCCGGGTCACCTATAGGAGGAGAATGAACCGCGCCATACTTACTATAAGCCTCCGCATAGAAGGAACATGTTTCAGGAAAGATATCTACAGATGTATTCAACACTATTACCTCTATCCCACTCTTCAAGTGCATATGAAGATATTCCAGAGGCAGACTCCCCATTGCTTCTACCCACTCTACACCTTTGCCAAAGAGATTTATTCCTAATGCTATCCCATGGATAATATACGCAAGGCGTTCTTCTATCCCGCCCATAACTGCTTTCCCTTTGAGTTCCTGGGAAAATGCACCACCCACACCCTTTACCACTCCCAAACCAATCCGTGCTTGCGGCTTTGAAGATGGGATTGGCCAGGATGGGTCTTTAATAATCTCGTCAAATCTTTGCTTGAACCTGTCAGCCGCAGGAACCTGGCTTAAAATAGAAGAATTTAATAGAGGTGCCTTGTATTTCTTTGCTAATTCTATTATGGCCTTTGCATCTTTATAAGTTGACGCAAAAGGTTTATCTACAAAAGTGGGTATGCCTTTTTTCAAAAATGGTGTCGCCAATTTCAGATGGTCTCCTCCGCCGCCGTCACAATCTGCGATAAAAACCGCATCAATACCCTCCGCCATCTCTTCAAGAGTTTCACAGACACGGGGTCTATCCAAAAATGTTTCAGAAAACTTTCTCGTATTCTCTATGTCGTAATCGTATGCCTTCACTATTTCAAATCCAGAAATCCTGGGCATATTCAGAAGTTTGGCATCATATATATCACTGAAGTAATGATGCACAACATAGTTATTTTTCTTCAAAAGCAACGGGTCACACTTGTCCAACATAGCCCCAAAATAATACCCATGCGTGTCACAACGAATAATACCTAAACGAATTTTCTTTCTATATATCATACTAAAATTCTCCTGAACTTGTTCTGTAATTCATGTCTTACTAGGTCCATCCTTTCATGGGATTTAATTCAGCAATATTTTTTTGACATATACCAGGTCATCAATAGCGGCAGGACTCATATGCATAAATTCGCCTTTATATATTCAAAACTCATTTTTAATGATTCAAAAGGATTTACAGAACAGATATCCTGTTCAACAATGAACCATTGGCAACCGGCATCCTCTGCCGCCGATAAAATATCTTTCCAATTAAGATTACCATACCCAACTTCTGCAAATGTCGGCTGATTATTAATCGTAGTCATATAGTCTTTTAAATGAAGCAGCGGGAGACGTCCTTTGAGGCGTCTGCACCAATCCGCAGGATTTCCGCCTCCATATTGAACCCAATATACGTCAATCTCACCCTGCAAGTAACGAGGATCAGTCTTTTCGTATAAAACTTCAAGCATCAGCCGACTGTCAAAACTCCGGAATTCTATATTGTGATTGTGGTAGGTAAGTACCATCCCGAATTTATGTAATATCCTTCCAGCATCATTCAGGCTCGCAGCGAGAGCCTCTACATCAGCAAGTGTCTCTAATTTTACGCCTGATGGAAAGGGATAAGCCGTATAATGACACCTGAGTTTCCTCAATCTTTCAACAATCGCCTCTGGTTCTTTTAGTATCTTCATTCCATTCTCATGAGTGGCACAGCATATAAGCCCCTCACCATCGAGGATTCTCATTAATTCATCCTCTGAAATGGGTCCCATTCCACTTATCTGGACAGCATCATAGCCTATTGATTTAATTTTTTTAAGTGATTCTACAATATCTTTGGGTGTTTTAATATAATCCCGCACCGTATACAACTGCACCGCAACTTGTTTTATATTCATATCCTCCTCCATGAATTCTTTTTAATCACTCCTACGCCAGATTCTGCCTCACAAGTTCGCCACTTTAAAAAATAAACTAATGACTCATAGCTGCATAAAAAGTCTGCTATCTTTCCGAATTTTCTTCTGAATAAAAAAGCCAGTTCAAACCGGGCAAAGTTGACGACATCTCTCACTAACCCACATCACGCGCCGTGCGCTCTCAGGGGTAATTGCCAAAGCCGCATTTTTTCGTATTGTATTGTAAAGGTCAAGATAAAACATAACAGGCTCAGGCTTTTTATCTTCGGGTAGAGACCATTCTTCTTCATACCAATGTATTTCTTCCCTATTGTAACTTCTATCTAAAGTTGGTGTTGTATCTACTTTTCTTTCAGGCAGTTCTTCCGGGCGGAAATATTTCCATCGCAATTTAGAGTAAGTCCCGGTAAGGCTGCCCTGCGTTCCCATCACAAGCCAGGATTCCTGCGGATAGGCACAAGCACTGGTAACCTCTATGTCAATTAAAGGACTTCTTGGCACCTTAAGTATTATCTTTAAATGGTCTTCAACATCACCTAATGTAATCGCCTTTTCCATCTGGCAGAATATTTCTGGTTCAACAGGACCTAAAATCTGCAGTGCCTGGTCAATGACATGTGGGCAGGTATTATTTAATGTTCCACCTCCAAATTTTTTAAGGGTCTGCCAGTCCCACCTTCTGCCAAAGCTGTGCCATGCCATTCTCACTAAAATGATTCGCCCTAATTTTCCAGAATCAATTATTTCTTTGACTTTTAAAAAACCCGGCATATAGCGGTAATTCTGGAAGATAGTAAGAAGAGAACCTGTTTTACGGTATTCTTCTATCATTAAATCAGCATCGGCTAAGGTTGTTGCCATAGGTTTTTCACAGACAACTGCTTTACCAGTCTTTAATGTTCTTATAGTATTTTCCGCATGAAGGTTACTCGGGGTTGCTATAACAATTAATTCTACATCCGGATTCCCAAGAAGTCCATTAAGCGTGGTGTAGGTGCGGCAATTAAGATTATCTTTTGCTTCACTGAGCCGCCTTTCATCAGGGTCACAGACTGCTGATATTTGATACTCGCCAGTTAGGATTTTCAAAGACTTTGCATGGATGTCCCATCCACTCCTTCCCAACCCTGCAATTCCTACCCTGATTCTCTCAGTCATTCAATCCCTCCTTGTTCCGGATGTCCCCTTCATTTTCAAACCTTTCCCTAACTCAAGCCAGAACGTCTTGAGTTCAAATGGATTGATAAACCCCTTGATATTATCTCCGTCATTTTCTATTGGTACATAATTCTCTTTCAGGCAGTTAGTTTGATAAATATGGGATAACTGTATCGGGAGTTGAAGATTATATTCTGTTTCCTTACCTTCCGACTCATAAATCCGTATTAATACCCCTTCTTTCAATCTTTCTATTTTCGATATGATAACATTGTCCGGGTATAATTTAAAGAAACTTTTCTCAATTAACTTTTTTCCTATGTTCCCGACCCTGGTAATTACAGGCAGATTAACTTCCTTTCCATAAAGAGCCGGATGATAATTATCATCATCTACTGAAAATGGAACCAGACTATACTCAAAGACTTGCTTTTTACCCTCTGCATAACCTGTTTCACTCTTATGTTTGCGAGGACCCATGTCTATTGCCCGGAATAGTGAAAGCATCATTACCCTATCAGTCACATTATTACCGGGTAGCCCCTTATTTATAAGGCAAATGCCTTTACTATTATCGCTATAATCTATCCAGTTTAATGCAGGATATTCACCCTCTGGTCGTTCCTGTATGCCAAATGGTATTTCATACCGTATTTTTCCATCTTCGATGTTAGTAGGAAAACAAACCCTAACCCTGTAATGCCTACCGGTAGGAATCAATTCTGTCCTAAAATCTATTCTCTGGATGTTATTGTAAAGATAAATGTATTGGATGTAACCCCATGTATTAGCCCAAAAACTAATTTTGCCTTTAACCCTCACAGTTAATCGAACAGGACCTTTTTCAACAACTTCTATTTCGTGCGGTCTCTGATGGGCAAAAACTGCCTCTCTACCACGGACATTATTGTTTAGAGGATATGGGTCGGAATAAATACGCGTTGTCCTTAATCCACCATTAACCGGGGCTTCGTAATACTCCCAAAAATCCCCCTGGTCTGTCTGGAAAACAAGGTCATTGAAATATGGACGGTTCTGGTCAACAAATTCTAATCCGCTTCCTTTATGAATAAGGTTCTTGATAACCCCGCTATTTGATAATTGCAACTTGTAAAACTTGTTTTCTAAAATGTTATTCTTAATAAAAAATGAATTGGGATAAGATTGCCTTTTCGTAACTAACTCTATATTATATCCCTTATAACCTAATGCAGGTAATGATGAACCAAAGATAATTGAAAACTCTGTATTGTGTGGAATATCGTTACGAAGGACAGTCTTCTTATCTATTATCTGGACAGGAATAACTTCTCCTTTTTGATTTGTTATCTTAATATCTTCTACCTCATCCTTGCTAAAACTTATCCTACCGTGAATAATATCCTCTCTTTCTCTACACAATGGGTTAAAAGCCATTAAGCCCACTTTATCGCTTGATTTCTCATCTGAACTAAATAATTTATCCAACCTGGATATGATTATCTTCTGAATCGACCCTATTGCCTCCTGATATTTATTCACGGTATCCTGATATGCCTCATCTATGATACTCCCACAGATGATATCATGAAACTGGTTATAGAGCATCAGAGTAACAACATTGTTTAGTTCATATTCAAAATAAAGATTGTCTATTCTCTCTATCTGAAGACAGGATAAGAGTTTCTCTGCTGTTTCAATATGATTCTCTAAGAATCTATTATTCTGCTTAATGTCTATGCGGCTCGCATATGTCCCCTGGAACGCAGGATTGAAGTCAGCTGTTACTATAGGTATATTATCTTTTTGGTTTTCAAAGGCATGTAATGTATCGCTTGCCAATGAGAATTTAATTGGTCTATCAGGATAGCGCCGGTTCCACTCATTTAATACATTAGGTCCATCTAATTGTGGTCTGCCAAAATCCGTGCCATCAGGGATTAATATTGTTTTTCCTGTTGCATGCTTTGACAATATTTCTAATTGATTTGATAACCTCTTAAGGTCAAATTCCTGACAGGATAAACCATCAGTCTTATACTCAAGTATCTCTTCTGCTCTTGGCTTATAGGTAAAGCCATGAAAGGTGAACCCGTCATACCCTATCGGTATCCAGTGAGTCAATATTCTGGTGCCATCAAGTCCCTGCCAATAGAATTCACTTCTGTCAGTTATGTCCATCCGCATTGCGCGAGAAAAGACATAATATTCATATCCGCATTTTTTGAGAATTTGCGGTAACTGTCCATGATGTCCCCAGCAATCTGCAATCCAGCATGTCCTGGGTTCTAACCCCAATTTATCTTTAATCCATTTCTTACCGATCTCAATCTGCCGAATAAGGGATTCTCCGCTAATCAGATTCATGTCAGGGACTAAATACATACCTGGAGATAATTCAATACGCCTATCTTTAGCCAATTGACGCAACCTTGTCCTATGTTCAGGGAATCTATCCCAGAACTCTTTAATGAGTATAACCTGCTCAATAAGAAACTTATAATCAGGATATTTGTCCATAAGATTCAACATCTCTATCAGGTTGGCAAAAGAACGGATTAGATAACCCTCAAATGTATCACAATAGACAACGTCGTAATGAAATTGTGGTATCATGCAAATTTTTTGTTTATACATACTGCCTCCTCTACTAGATCCCATTTAGGAATATCCTTAATCTAAACCCGGTGTTTCTTATCTATTTTTATAGTAAGCATCAAGAACTTTCTGAATTGCTTTATGCGCCTCCTCTGACACTTTTTCAGTTGGTATCACACCAGCATATGCACTCCTAATTGCCTCCCCATAGGCAGCGAACCATTGTCTCCAGCAGCCATTAACATCAAAATCAACTGACTGATCTACCATATCCGCAAATACCCTTAAGTTGTGTTGTTTCGCATAATCTGTATTCATAAGATGTTCAACCGCTTTCCTGTTAAAAGGAAGCCCTTCTCCCTTTTCTCCTAATAGTATCTGTGATTCAGAATTTGAGTAAAATTGGATAAATTTCCATGAGGCATCTAAAATTTCCTTAGGTCTACCACGGGTTATTACCCAAGCATTTGGGACGTAGTAACACGTTCTTTTGGCTTTTTTAGGCGGAAACGCAACAGAATAATTTAATTCCGGCTTTGTATGTTTTAAGGTATTGGCATAACAGTACTGTCCACTAAGCATGACTAATCTTTCGGCTCTGAATAATTCAAAGTCACCGCCAACCGAATCTTTAGATTCAACAGTAGGCATGCACTTTTCCTTATTGAACCAGAATACATACTCTATTGCTTCTACAGCTATTTCTGTATTTAAAAGTGAATTTCGTCTTTTTTTATCTAACAGTGTTCCACCATTCTGATAAATAGCATTTGCAATAAATATCCCCCCTCCACTATTGATGCCAAATATGCTTTTCTTACTATCGCGGTTCATATCTTTTCTAAATACCTTCGCGGCTTCCTTTAGACTATCCCATGTCCAGGTATCATCAGGATATTTTATCCCACACCCATCAAATATGCTCTTATTATAAAACAATCCAAATGTTTCAATCTCTTTTGGAATCCCCCATAATCTTTCATTTATATCTCTTAATGCCTGAATTCCAAAATACTCCTTTTCATCCATCGAGGTTTTATATAATTCTGTAAGATCTTCTAATACGCCCCGTTCAGCCCATTCCATTATATAAACACCATCTGTTAGCCAAATATCAGGACCTGAACCCCCAGCTAATTGAATCTGGATTTTTTCATGATGCTGCATGTAACTCGATACACTTAAATCAATCTTTATATCTGGGTTTGCTTTTTCAAAATTACTAATTATCTCTCTTTCCATAGGAATAAAATGCGATTCTGAGAAGATAGAAAGTTTTAATCTTATTTTAGGCTCGTTCACAGGCTGTTTTTGTCCACTACAGCTGGAAAGTGAAAACATTATCAAGAGACCGCTACACAACATCCCTATGTTTTTTACCAATAACCTTCTATTCCTTATAAATACAAAAAACTTTATCTGCCTAAGCATATTATGAAATACACCTCTTATCGCACTCACAGTTTTATCTGCTTCACCTTATAATTCACCCTAGTCCATAATCATCGTTAAGCCTATCTTAGTCGTAAATGGTTCTATCACATACCAACAGTAACTTTTTGCGTAGCGCCGGCAGGTAACGCAATTATTTTTTCCCAATATCCGGTGAAATCAAATCCCTTAGATGGCCGCACGGTACAGGTTATTGTTTTGTCAGTAGGGTTATTGACCTCAAATGTGCATTTACCTTTCTCAGCCCTGATAAGTGAAATAAAGACCTTTGGCTGATTACATACGAGTAAGTTACCGATGAAAATATCCGGGTCCTGCTTATCTGTGTCTATCTGGCAATAGGCATTACCATCTTCTAAAACTGGTATGTAACGAATTGTATCTTCTCCTGGTTCATAGGAACCTATTGTCCACCGCCACGTTTCTGTGCCCCACCGGTCACGATAGTACTGTGGGGTATGCAACTGAGTCTTGCCGCGATACCATATACCAGCATCCCAACGAGGATTTACGTCCTGAATAAATACAGGCAAATGTATCGGGAGAGGCTTCTCGCTGGTTTTAACAATTTTCCCGGAAAATCCATAGTCTTCAGACTCCACTGTAAGAAAGTACTTCTGGTCAATTACCTTTCCCACCCGTGGTTTTACCTCATACAGCGTCGGTTTACCTGTAATCCCCATTCCCAAGCGGACATCTTCCATTTGGGCATTAGAGTTAGTCGTAGAATTATTACCGGTAACAAAAACAACATCCCATTGTACTTCAATACCAGATTTCACAGGCGAAGAAAGATTAATAAAACACTTCTGCCATTTCTTTGAATAAGAGAAGTGAACTCCTGGAGAAATGGCAATAATTCCACCCACACCATCACTATGGTCGTCATACCAACAAACATATCCTCCTTCTGGAATTTCGCCACTGAGGGACCCATCACCTATAATATGTCTTTTAGAACTGCCGTCGGAGCCTACAACTTCAACAATATTAGCACCTGGGTTACCAGTATCACCCAGAGTCAAAGTTACGGGATTTCCATCTGCAGTACGAACCTCTTTTAAGAAGATAGCCTTCCCGGCATAGCGATTTATACTTGCACCATCCGGCTTCTGGAAAGGTATAAACTGCTTCAGCTCTGCGGGACATGGTGCAGATATGACTTTATAGGGTCCAGCGAATGCACCTATGTAATAAGGACCTACATCCGGCACGAGCATTTCTTCTCTAACAGTATTTGTTAGAATAGTTCCGAACCGTCCTATTGTTGCAAAGTCCAGTGTCATAGCAGGATAGGTTAATGGCCATGATTTCCCTTCTACAATCAGACCATGCAGCCGGATATAACCATTGATAGCCGCACTGAGTCCACCATGGCTATAAATACCCTGTTCACACTTATATCCACGAAGTTTATTTTTCTCTTTTCTCTCACTCCCAGGAATGAACTTTTGCGAGGTCCAACCAGCAGTTAATTCAAGAAGTTGGTAAGATAAATCTGGAGAATCTAATATTCCTGGACCCTTGCCGGTTCTCATCCAGTTCCAGTTGTCGCCACAACGTCTGTGGACCCATTCCTGAATTTGCCGGAAAGCAGTCCAACTCACTGCCCGCCTGTCCTGTTTATCTGTCACAACCATGGTATAAGCATGATGAGAATCAGGATGAAAAGTCATGTAGGTCTCAAAACTTTTCCCCTCAGGTAAAAATCTCCGCACAACACGTTTTCCTTCATAGACAATTACCTCTTTCAATCCTGCTTCTGATTGGACAAGAATATGAATTAGTCCACGGTTATTTTCAGGATTGGCAAGGTCAAAACTTTCTTCTCCTCCCACGATTGCCACATACGGTCTGAAGTCCAAGACCTCAGGACCTGCAGAGACATAAGAGGGGAAATATGCCCCAGTGCCCACAGTGCCTGTCAGGCGGCTTATAACCTGCTGAAGGTTATCCGCTCGCACATAAGTCTGATAAAATCCTGGTTTGGCAGACATCGTAATTTCTTCTGTATTCTTTACCGTGTGGACTGTCATTATACCAGTATTAAGAAAAAAGACATTTTTCCACACAAGGCGCTGCCACTCATCAAAAGAATCGTCAATCAGTTTTCCATCCTCATAACAATAAATGCCTAAAAAACTCCACAGTCCCTGGTTCCATGGACGCTTATTGTTTGTCTTTGAATGTATAATCACCCGTGGAGGCCAACGATGTGCGTCGGCATCTGCTTCGTAAGTCAGGTTATACCACCAGCGTATGCGGTCAGGATTCTCATTACTGCGCCATTCATCCTTGACCCAGTAACGATTACCAAAAATCAAACCACGGTTGCCGTTTTCATCTATAAAATCCAGTCCGGGATAAACAATAAAATTTGAATCCTCTGCATTGACTCTGTCGCAAATTGTAATAAGTTGTTTCCATTTCTCTTCATTCATTCTGGAGAAATCTTCTGTGAAAGCAATAAACTGGTATCCTGACTTTTTAGCGGCAGTTATCATCTCTTCAGGTGATGATTTACCATCACTCAAAACACTGTGTGCGCCAATGAGTCCTTTGAACTGTGAAGGATAATCTTTTCGTCCCTGGACTGATGCCCAAGTATTAAGCAAATTATCAATCTCAATCTTATTCTGTCCGGTAATCCGGTGCTTCTGCGGGTCAAATGTGCCAACTGTCTTACTATTCTGGCTGGGCTCTGCTAACCAACAAATGATATTCTCAATAAGATGTGCACCATCGCTAAAACGCCCATTTACCTCGCCGTCTATCAATGCCCCTCCAGACCCGCCTGTAACCGTGAAATTACTCCAGGTGGGCCAGAGAACAACTCGTCCCTTGCCTGCCTCACGCACTGCGCAAAGCACAGGAGAAGACTTCACGGTATTCGGTGTATCTTGTAACCTGCCTTCTATAGCACCCTCAACACAGGGATACGAAGCAGAAGTGGACTTTCCTTTCAATAGTACTCTCCATTCTTGACTCAATTTAACAATAGGAACAACACCCATACTGCCTTCACTTGAAATGACACTAGAGGGATATAAAAGATTTGATACACCTTTCGTCAAAGTATCAGGAATAACATCAGCCCAGGCATATTCAGGAAACCTTCCCTCTCCTATTTTAAACTTCTCCCTGTCTCTCACTACTTCCCCAATAACTTCAGCCTCAAGATTCAATTCTTTCAGAATATAGTTCAATGCATATGAACTCCTGCCCCAGTTCTGTTCACCCAATCCACAAAACCAAATGCCACCACCCGCATTTAGAAATTCTTTCAGCATAGGTATCTGGTCAGTAATTTTTTTCGGAATCTCTCCCGTATTCGGGTCAGGTTGAATAAGATGATAGAAAGAATCTCCAAAAATGATAACGTTATATCCCATCGGGTCACGGCCAATTTGCGCGGATTGTTCAGGGTCAAGCAATGGCGCATTTGGCCAGCAAAGGACTTCCATACCTGCAGATTTTAGTTCATGCTCAATCTCTGCATCAATTCCCCAAAAATAACATGGGCCGCCGATAACCATCCGCAACTTTGAAAATCTTTTCGCAAGTGCTTCAATGCGTGTTTGGATTCTGGCAAGAATAATCTCATCCTTTGCTTTTTCTTCCTTCTCCTTCACCTCTTTTACCAGTCTTTCTTGTTCTTCTTTTACCCTTGCCCTCTCTTTTAAAATCTCATCTGCAGATTGGCTAATACGCATCACCTTGATACTTCCAATTCTAAAATAGACTGTCTCATCTCGTATACCGACTGGCAGTGCAACGTCCGGGACATTTGATAAAAATTCAGCAACTATTTTATCATTAATGTAGTAACGAACAAGTTTCCCCGGCCACCAGTCTATACGGAGGTTAATACCATTCTCAGTCTTTGTAATATCAGGTAGATTGGAAATCTGTACCGCATTCTCGTATCCTTCTTTCCAGAAGTCATTACCTGCAACGTGACGTAGTGGAACAAGACGTTTGGGTTCCATTCCATCAAACGTCCATACAACCATATCCGGGCCATGTCCATCCGGCGCAAGACCAATCTGGTTATTTGCACTACGCGGTAACTCGGCAATGAAAACACCGGAAAACTCTATAGAGACCGGCTCGGAAAATTTCTCTTGAGAACACCAGATCTTATTGGGTTGACTGATAAGCCTGCCGCTGTCGCATACTGGAGACATCTCAGAGATAATTTTCCATTTTCCAGCATCTAAAGGTCCCTGCTGGTCAAAGTCGTCAAAGAAAAGTGGATTTTCCTGGTCTGATAAAAGTTTTACATTTGTATAAAATACTGTTAACAAAATGCCCATAACCATTATAAGTTTATAAAATCTCATAACCCCCTCCTTTTTGGGAATAACAGCTATATCTTAGGAATGCCTTACATGCTATATCCTGCCATTTAGGATCCAGTCCAATGGATTCGTTGTCTATATAATATCCTGCTATAAGACCACCCCCTTTATTACCTAATTTCTCTATAAGTTCTTTCGCCTCCATTCCAATATTATCAGGGTTCTTTGTCTGTAAGGTTGTTTGAATGTCAACAGGGCACCAAAATGTCACCTTTCCGCTGAATTCAGCAAGGGCATCAATCCCATGTAAGCGAGGTTGGTCAAATTGAAGCACATCTATCCCACATTCTATAAGATCCGGAATAATCCTGATAATAAGACCACAGGAATGCATGAACGCTTTCAGTCCAAGGCTGTGTGCTACTGTGCAAAGTCTAATAAAACCCGGCTTAAAAATCTCTCTCCACATTCCCGGAGATATAAATAGTGACTGCTGACTTCCCCAATCTTCAGGAAACATTATTGCATCAACACCAGTGCGTGCATAACACTGAATCGCTTTTTCAAGAAGGTCATCAATTCGTCTAAGGAGTACTTTAATACGGTCTGGATAGAGGACAATATCTTCAAGATACTGCTCTAACCGCCGCATTTTGCGTGTAATATTAAAAGCAAAACCTGGAAGCCATCCTATCGTATATTTCCCATTAGATTCTCCTGAAGAAAAACATTCCTCAACTCTTTTGTAATATGCATAACAACCAATATCAGGCAAAGGAATAGTCTCAATGTTGTTTAAATTATCCAAGGCCCCCTTGACCACTTCCCCTTTTGATGAATCATCTAACCTTGCCCATCTATTTCCCCATTCATCAATACGCTCCCAGCGGACAGCGTCCACCTTCTCCCAATCGTTACCAGTGCTCTTGGGAAGTTCCATACGTGCATAATAGAAATCATTTGGATATGGTGAAGGAAAACTGCACGCTATCCGTTCTGGATATGTAAATGATACTGTTCGTTTAACAATCTCTTTACCAGTCATCATCTTTACTGCCCTGTACATAAATTCGTCTTTAATTCGTGTATTGTAAAAGATCCTTCTTCCCTAATTGATGGAATGATTCTTTTAAATCAAAATATAATTTATTGTATAAATTATAATTTTTTTTGTATATCCCTTCGCTACACTTATCTGAATCCGGGCAGACTCTATTCTTATGTCGGCATATCTCAATTTCAGGGTTTAAACCTAAACCCATACCAGCCAGAATTGCTGCACCATGTGTTGCCGCTTCTGCAATTTCAGGAATAACATATGCCTTTTTTGTAATATCAGATTTAAGGCGGAGCCAGAAGTGTGATTTTGTCTGTCCCCCTGCAGAAATTATCTCTTTAATTTCTTTTCCGAGTTTCTCTTCAATTATAGAAATATTCCATCTTGTCCCATATGCGGCACTTTCAAGTATTGCCCTGATAAAATCACATTTTTTAGTTTTTAATGATATTCCAAAAAAGACACCCCTTGCGTTTGGGTCCCATATAGGAGCCCGCTCTCCCATAAGATATGGTAAAAAGATAATACCGTTTGCCCCTGGAGACGATTTCTGTGCCAACTCACACAGAAGGGTAAATACGTCCTTATCTTGATTGTGCGCATTTATTTTTTCTTCATGGCAAAATTCCTCTTTAAACCATTCTAAAGAACTCCCAACAGATGACATGGGTGCTACTACAAGATAATGGTTTCTGTAAACGTGAACCATATTCATAAAACGAGAGTCTTTTACCGGCTTTGGGACATCAATAAACAAAACTCCAGCAGTACCTGAATTATCTCCAGCCATATAATGCTTGATTATCCCCATACCTAAAGCAGCACAAGCAGTGTCATTACCCCCTGTAACTACTAAAGTCTTGTGACTTAATCCTGTATTTTCTTGTGCCTCTTTTGAAACAGTACCTATTATTTCATATGCATCACGAACGTCAGGGAGTTTTGTTATCTCTATACTAAGTTTATCGCATAATGTCTTTGACCATTTATTTTTATTTATGTCATAAAGGAGTGTAGGGGATGCCCTTGATCTATCCACAGCAATCTTTCCAGTAAGTTTATATAGAAGATAAGTACTTGGATGTATGAATTTATATATTCTGTTATATTCGTCCATTTTCTTATTCTTTAGCCACAGAATCGTAGAAGCACTACATGTCCCGGGCATTATCCTATTGCCTGTTATAGAAAGAATTTCTTCATCGCCAATATTTTCCAGAATATACCGGCATTCCTCAATACTTCTCTGGTCACTGAACATAATCCCGGGCATGACTATTCCCCCGTCTTTATCAATTCCTAGTGTGGCATTTGTCCCGCTTATACCTATGGACTTGATTAGGCGAATGTCAATTTTTCCAGAAATGTCCTTGAGCGTCTCACAAAACGCCTGCCACCACAATTCAGGTTCAATCTCAACCCAGCCATGTTTAGGATAAACAGGTGAATACTGCCTGGAAGAAAAGGTTAACATTCTTCCACCATATGAATATACCGCTGATTTCAGCCTGCTTGCTCCAATATCAATTCCTAAAAGTAAATTTTTATTCATGTTATCTGTAGAATTAATTTCAATGCCTTATAATTTCCCTTTGATTCAAATGCCATTTGCCACTCAGCCAGAGGCAGAATATCTGTTATAAGCGGCTTAATATCAATTTTTTTTGAAGAGACTAAATTCAGAATTTCTTTCTGGCATTCGGGTGTAGATGCCGATGAACCTGTAAAGAGGATTTCTCTATAATGAATCATATTCGGGTCCAGAGTGATTTTAGTCCCTTCAGGACACCCTGCAAAGAGTATATATGTTCCCCCTTTTTTTAACAAACTAAAGGCATTTTCAATCACATCTTTTAGACCGACATCAATAAAAACAATATCTGCACCTTCATTATTTGTCCGGGCAAGGATCTCTTCTTTCACGGAAATCTCTTTCGGGTCAATTATATAGTCTGCACCTAATTTCAATGCCAATCCCCTCTTATCTTTATCTGGCTCGGATACAATTATCTTTTTAGGCCGTCTGAGTCTTGATAAGATAACATGGCACAGCCCTATAGGACCTGCGCCTATAATAACTATACTCTGTCCTTCTTTAACATTTGCCTTTAATATACCATTATAAGCGGCGGCAACCATCTCTGAAATCGCCCCCTCTTCATAACTTATATTATCGGGTAATCGGACAACATTTCCATCCTCCACAGCCTTCCTGGGGATTTTCAGGAATTCTGCAAAACCTCCGTCAAGTTCGTATCCGAGCGTAATTCTGTTTAAACATATATTCTTTCTCCCGGCCCTACAGGCATAACATTCTCCGCAGAATAGAACAGGATAAACGGTAACTCTTTCGCCAGCCTTATATTCATTTACTCCTTTTCCAATCTCTATTATTTCTCCTGCAAACTCATGCCCGATAATTCTTGGTGCTTTAATCTTTTTTGTGCCCTTATAGATTCTGACATCTGTCCCGCAAACCCCGGCATAATTTACTTTTACCAATATTTCACCATTGTCAGGCGTTGGGCTCTGGACATCTTCAATCTTACAATTACCTGGTGCGTAAAACACTAATGCCTTCATCAACATTACTCCTCAGGGAAATTCAGGATATTTAATTTTCTTGAAGATTTCTGGCTCATGCCCTGGTATTATATAATCAGACATCTTCTTCTCTTCTCCATTGAAGAAAACCAGTCAAGCCGTGAAGAAGTTGCTCCGATTGGAATATTCTTTTCAATGTTTTCGTAAAAAAATGCTGTATCCCCGGCTATACAATAAAGCCCTTTTCCTGTGTCTACAAGTATAGACTGACAACCAGGGGTGTGCCCTGGCGTGGTAATGACTTTTATGCCCCTGGCTATTTCTTTATCCCCTTCTATGAGTTCAAACCGTGTCCCCCAGAAAGATGGTTTCTCTCCGATTAGAGGCGAAAAGTATGCGGTCTCTTCCCCGGGTAACGGGACAAAAGCGTACTCCAATTCTTTCCTCTGAACAATAAACCTGGCTTTAGGAAATAAGCGATTGTTCCCGCAGTGGTCATAATGGAGATGCGTAAAGATGATTATCTCCACATCTTCCGGCCTTAGTTTAATTTTCTTAAATATGTTTGGTAATTCCTGTTCCTCCTCCCTCCACACTTTTTGTTTATGTACCTTTAAAGTTCTTTCTACTGATTCAAAACCGGTGTCTATAATAATTTTCTTTTCTCCTTCTATTAAAAAGATTATATTGGGTATTTTAATAATCTTGCCGCAGTCTGTCAGGTACGTTCCTATGGATTTATCTAATTCTGAGGTCCCTGTATTAAGCGCCCGGATTTTCCATTGTGCCATTTTTGTATTTCCCCTTGAGTTTCATAATTTCTTCAATCTCACCAGAAGGGGTATAATCAGCAATTCCCCATCCCCCATCTACCAGGAGAGTTTGTCCTGTAATATAAGATGCCTCCTCTGAAGCAAAGAAGAGTACAGCACCCAGCATATCTGAGGGTTCAGCAATTCTGCCTAAAGGTATGCGCCGCGACAGAGCCTCTCTGATAGCAGGCGTATAGAGAGGTATATTTATTTCAGTATTTGTAGCGCCTGGTGAAACAGCGTTAACTGTTATTCCATAGGGTGCTAATTCAAGAGCACTGCACTGCGTAAATGCCTGGATAGCCCCTTTTGTAGCACTATAGGCAGCACGTTTATAAAGAGCAATATGTCCGCATATTGAAGATATATTGATAATACGTCCACCCTCTCCTTGTTTAATCATCTTACGGGCAGAAATCTGTGTGCAGTAAAAACATCCGTCAATATTGACTGCAAACTGCCGTCTCCATTCTTCATCCGTGGTATCAAGCATTAACTCACCCTCAACAACTGCCGCATTGTGGATTAAAACATTAATCATGCCGAAATTCTTAATAGTTTCTTCAATCAATTTTTCTACATCTCTTCTCTTCGCCACATCTGCCTGAACAGATATTGCAGACGACCCCATATCTTTAATAGTCTCAACCACTTCTTCTGCTTGATTTTTGCTTTTGACATAATTCACAACGATTCGGGCACCTTCCATTGCAAAACCAAGCGCCAGCTCCTTACCAATTCCGCGAGATGACCCCGTAATTACAACTACTTTGTCTTTCATTCTCATCTTTAACTCTCATATTTTAAAGAAATCCAGGATCTCTTTTACCTCATCTGGATTTAACTTCCTTCCTTTTCTGCCTGTCAATATATAGATTTTGGCATTCTCTTCAATCTCTTCTGCTATGTTGACTGCATTTTCTAAATCCTTGCCATAACTTACCAGTCCGTGGTTTTGAAGTAAAATAGCATTATGTCTTATCGCTAATTTAAATATGGCATTGGCAAGAGCAGAAGAGCCGGGTCTATAATATCTTATCATTGGCAGGTTTCCTATTCTGAGTACAAAACCCGGGGTCATGGGAGAAAGAACGCTTTTATTACTGACAGCTACCAGACAAGATAGGGCTGTAGAATATGCCGCATGGACATGAGCCAGGGCATTTATATCTTTTCTTGCATGATAAACTGCACAATGCATAAATATCTCCTTTGATGGCTTCCCGTTACCTAATACCTTCCCTTCAAGATTCGTTCTCACAATCATCTCAGAAGTAAGCCTCCCAAGGGACTTCCCTGTAGGGGTTATAAATATCTCGTCATTTCTTCGGACACTAACATTGCCGCCTGTAGAGCTTACCATATTTCTTTCATAAAGGATTTTGCATATACTAACTATCTCTTTTTTAATACTGATGTATTTTTTATTCATTAACGAAAAGCATCTCCTAATTTAGTATTTTATCTCCACAAAGCAACGTTTTTTGGGTAGATTTTCATACTTGAGGACAACCTTCTTCTCATCAAAATCCTTGATAGAGTTACCATTAAGAGTTGCCCTCTTTATGCGTGTTCCATTACTAATGCTCACATAAATCTCCCTATCCCCGTAATATATGGGTTTCTTAAATTGTATGCTTTTGATATCCGGGAAAATGCTCGGCATTAACACGATTCCATCGTAACGCGGTTGAATCCCGAATAAACCTCTCAAGGTATTACCTGCTGAGCCATGCTGGAAATGCAGCGGATGGTCACATGGTTTCCTATTGAAGATATTAACCCCCTTATATACCCCAAAACCGCCAACAAAATCTTGCAGCCCATACCTGTCACGGTAGTCTAAAAGTTGATTTATTAGACGCTCAGCTTTATTAAAATCGCCTGCTATAAGATGGGTCCATACCTCAAAACCGCCAAACCCCATCCATGCACCGCCATTCCAATGAGAACCTGGACCACGTTTTGCCACTATTGGATTAAATTCTTCCCAGCGTGCAGGATAGTTAACCGCGATAGGCACATCACAATCAAGTTGGGGAATAGTAGCAATCTTCCTGCAGATAGAATATGCCCCTTCCTCACCTATCACTTCAAGCGGGGCAGCAATAACGTTTGGGATAGATTCAAAATAGTCAGTGCCGTCTCCGTGCTTATGTCCATCTACATCTATGGCACCAATAAAGTATCCCTCTTGTGTTATAAGATACTTAAGGAGTGCCTTCCATGTATCTTTAGAATAAGAAATCCATTCTTCTGACTCATGCACATTCCCAAGAAACTTTTCTACCTCTGACATCAAAATAAGCGACCGGGTATAAAAAAGTTGTGAGGAAGAAGGAAACCCCTCATAGGAATACCAGAGTTCAATAAAGGCACCGCCATAACCTACCTTCATTAGACCATTCTTGAATTTCCGCATGGTCATCATCCGCATTGCCTTTCTCAAACTTTGCAGTCTCTCTCTGGCAAAACGTCTGTCACGTGTAAAGAGTATATCTTCACATGTGTTAATAATAGCACACATATGCCCATCAACGTAATCATCTATGTTGTATTTCTTCATCCCCCATTCTACAATCACTCCTTCTTCAGTCTTGTATTCACCATGCTGAGGATAGATTGGGAAACAGCCGTCCTCTCTTTGTTTCTTGCAGATGTTCATAAGGGTATTCCGATATGCGGCGCGCAAGAGAGGTTCAAGAAATGGCAGCCAACCGGTAAACCCTACGAAAAAACCCGGACTATCAGTCCGCACATCCCATTTCAGGGACCAGCTCGGACCACACTCAAACATTCTCTTTCCGGGCGAATAATGCTGCCAGAGATTTTCATTGGTATTCCAGGGGGTATTTTTTATACCGCCATCAAGACCGTCATAGACCCTTTCTAACATCCGCGCTTTAACCGCATTTCCTTTTATACTGCAGAATCTATATTTTAACATTGTCTATTTCCCCTTACCGTATGCCATGATGCTACTATCACAAAAAACTATAACCTTTTACAATAATGTCTTTTTTCTCCATTTTGCGAGACGGACTGGCTGCCTCAATCGTATGGATTCCTCAGCAGCAAAGCATACCTCAAACACCTGATAAGATACTTCAGGAGATACAGACGGAGGTTCTCCGCATGCTACCCGCCTCACAACATCTTCTAATTCGGTTCTGGTATTATGGACCATATCCTCCCAACATTGCCCGCTATAATCTTTACGGCAAACAAGATGTGGCCCAATCTTACCGTCACGCTTGTACATAAAAAGATCCAGGAGGTAATCGTCATGAAGGTATAGACTGCCTCTTTCTCCTATAAGTGTCTGTGCAGAAAATGAACCCTGCCCATATCCTTTCACATTTGAGATTTGATCCTCTTTTGCTGAACTTGCCCGGCAAAAAGAAAATGTTATCATTCCCACAGCACCACTATCGGAACGCATGCCCAGATGTAAACTATCGCTGACAGTAAAGTAGGGAAGCACAGGCATTGTTGTAAAAACGTCCACTTCTTCTACCAAAGAATCGGTGTACCATTGGAAAAGGTCAATATAATGGGAAAGTTTCTCACCAACCATACCACCGGAACGTTCCGCAAGCCACTTCCATCCATCAGGATGTTCTAACCAAACATCCCAGAGGCTTACAAAATAATCCATATGGAAATTTCTAATATCCCCCACATTTCCGCTATTAATAATTTCTTTGGCATGCTTATAGAGCAGACTATAACGGCACTCAAAACCTATCTGCAAAAAGGCATTGGTCTGTCTTTGTGTCTCCATTATTAGATGGCATGCCTTAATATCATGCGCCATCGGTTTTTGAAGAAGCAGATATTTACCGGCCTTCATAGCCTCGCATGCAACCTCAACGTGCTGGTCGTTGGGTGTAGCTACATAAATAAGGTCAATATCGTCACGATAGACGAGTTTGCGCCAATCATTCTCCACAAGAATATTCAGCTCCTGGACAGCACGTCGTCTTCTGTCCTCCCGGACATCACAGCCAAGAACTAATTTTACTTGTGGTAAATTTAATGCCTTATGTGCCGCAGAGAATCCCATGGCACCTAAACCTATAAAGGCAATACCTATTTGTTTCTGATGGCTATCGTTACATCTTATTTTGTCTACTTTCCTATTGTCTGTCCTAAGATTCATAACTTTTGTTTCCTCCAGGAATTCCCCCATCCACTATTCTACTAATCTGCCCAGGGATACTTATTTGACGGGCTGAAGCCCCAAAAATACGGATCTAGAAGGTGGCCTGCTGAATCACTTATGTCTGCATATTTTGGTGTTGGGATGTCCATAAACTTCATCCATTTTGCATGTCCATCAGCATAAACAGCATTAATCCCGTCCCTATGCACATCTCTCGGTATGTTCCAATCCATAAACATTTGCGACCATACAAACACAGCCCCTCCTGATTTATCAACATCCATCACCATCATTGTTCGGTCAGGAGATATAATCTCGTTCAAAGAACGTCTATTGACCCCCTCGAATGTCCCATTTATATTTTGTCTACCATTTATGCCATAACTCCATTGATGCCCCGTGTTGGGACAATAATAGACCCTTGAAAGCCGCTTTGCACTGGCATCAATTTCCCAATCTGCCGACGTAGCACCACTTTTTATATATGGATAAATTGCATATACCCACCATGTCCCATCTGGCGTCTCGGCAGCAGGGAAAATATCATCATAATCCTGGGTATAAAAGAGAAGTGCAAGCCCTAATTGTTTTAGATTATTCGCACACGCTGTTTGTTTTGCCATTTCCCTGGCATTCCTTAAAGCAGGAAGTAATATTGCTGCAAGAATAGCAATAATTGTAATCACCACCAGAAGTTCTATCAAAGTGAAGGCATATATGTGTTTGGCAGACACATCTTGCCGTTTTTTAGGGTTAAATAAGTAAGCCGGAAG
>CAYVEO010000038.1:0-28502 GCA_964449965.1 uncultured Planctomycetia bacterium | reverse complement strand
CATGAGTATATACCATCGTCGTGCTAACATCACTGTGTCCAAGAAGTTCCTGAACGGTTCTGATGTCGTAACCTTATTTTAATGTTTCCCTGTAAACGGGACAAATGAAACATCTGTAATACTCTTCCTCTCAATCTTCTCGCCTTTCTTACGTATCTGCCAGAGGACCTGGTATGCTCCTGGCATGCCTACAGGGATGACCATAATACCGCTATCCTTTAGTTGGCGTATCAATGGTTGTGGGATATGGTCAGGCGCTGCTGTAACGATGATACAATCAAAAGGCGCGTATTCTTCCCATCCGTAATAGCCGTCACCGAGTTTGACTTTGACGTTTGTGTATCCCATGCTAATTAATCTATCTTCTGCTTTTTCCTTTAAAGTCTTGATTATCTCAATCGTATGGACGTTATATACAATTTCAGCTAATATGGCAGCCTGGTAACCTGAGCCGGTGCCTATCTCAAGGACTGATTTTCCCTTCTTAAGTTCCAATAACTCGGTCATCAATGCAACTATGTAAGGCTGTGAAATCGTCTGGCCTTCTCCTATTGGTAGAGGATAGTCTCCATACGCCCTGTTCACATACGTATCAGGGACGAACTTATGTCTTGGAACCTTCCGCATAGCCTGTAGGACATTCTCGTCCTTGATGCCGCGATTTTCAATTTGCAGTTCTACCATTCTGTCTCGTTCTTTGGTGAATTTGTCAATGGGTTCTTCTGCCTGGATAGTATAGCAGGATATAAAAAAACTGATTATTAGTGGCATAAACCACAAATTAAGCCGACCAAGGTCGGCAACTACAAAATTATTGAAATACCTATACTTCAAGTTCTTTCTCCCATGCATCAATTGCCTTCTTGACATTAACAGGGCTTGTGCCTCCATAAGATGTCTTGGACCTGACTGACTCTTCCGGATTTAAGAGTTTATATATATCCTTATCAAACCTCTTAGAAAAATCTTTTAATTGAGCCAGGGACAAGTCGGATATTCTTTTATTATCTCTTATGCAATAGGCTATCAGTTTGCCAACAGTCTCATGTGCTTCCTGAAAAGCCATGCCTTTATTAACTAAATATTCTGCCATATCTGTCGCAAACAGGGATTCATCATCAAGCAGTCTCTTAAGCCGTTCCTTGTTTACCTTTATATTGCCCATCAATTTAATCATAACTCCTAAGTAACTCTTCACCATGTCCACTGAATCAAATAGAGGCTCTTTATCATGCTGCATATCCCTGTTATAGGAGAGCGGCAGTCCCTTCATCATGACAAGGATGGATATAAGGTTCCCATAGATTTTCCCTGTACCGCCTCTTATAAGCTCAAGAACATCAGGGTTCTTCTTCTGCGGCATGATACTTGAACCTGTGCAGAATGATTCATCTATATTTATAAAATAGAATTCACTCGTTGACCACAGGATAAGGTCTTCACTCAGACGTGACAGGTGCATTGCGAGGATTGCCATGCCTGACAAGAATTCAATTGCAAAATCCCTGTCACTTACAGAATCTATACTATTCCTTGATACACCCGTGAACTTAAGTAATTTGGCAGTATAGTCTCTATCAATAGGTAGTGACGTCCCGGCAAGGGCACATGAACCAAGAGGAGAATTGTGCCAGATACCTGCGTGAGCAGAATATATCCTCTGCTTGTCTCTCTGGAGCATCTCCATATAGGCGAGTATATGGTGGGCAAGTAAGATTGGCTGTGCCCTCTGGAGATGAGTATAACCCGGAATTATTACATCTCTATTTTGCTTGCTGAATTTGAGGAGTGCCTTCTGAAAATCTACGAGCATGTGGACAATAGTAATGATAGAATCCCGGCAGTACATCCTGAGGTCTAAACTCACCTGGTCATTCCTGCTTCTGGCAGTATGGAGTTTTTTGGCTGTCTTGCCAATCCTTTTTTCAAGTTCATTCTGAACATTAGTATGGACATCCTCACATTTCCAGTCAAATTTGAATTTCCATTTCTCTATATCTTTTAATATACCTTCAAGTCCCTTGACCAATTTTGACATTTCAGATTTTGTAATTATATTGCATTTGCCAAGCATCTTTGCATGGGCAATACTACCGAGGACATCATACTGTGCAAGTTTATGGTCATACTGGATACTCTTGGTGAAGATTTCAACTATTGGGTCTGTCTTCTTTTTAAATCTTCCTCCCCACAGTTTTTCCATTTTATTTCCTCTTTTCTATAAAGGATTGAACTTTCAATGGCAGGCCGAATAGATTTATGAATCCCTCGGCATCCCTGGGATTGTATCCCTTCATACCAAATCCCCCCAATCTCTGGTCATATAGAGAATATCTTGACCTTCGTCCTACAACCGTGCAATTGCCTTTGTATAGTCTGACCCTAACCTCACCTGTAACATTTTCCTGAGTGCTGTCAATAAATTTATCCAATGCCTTTTTAACAGGAGAAAACCACATTCCATAATAGACAAGTTCTGCATATTTCTGGGAGATGAGTTCCTTATAGTGCATCGTCTCCCTGTCAATGGTTATTGATTCTAAGTCCCTGTGGGCAATGAAGAGGACCGTCCCCGCCGGGCATTCGTATACCCCCCTTGACTTAATGCCGACGAGCCTATTCTCAACAATGTCCATCCTTCCAACACCATGCCTGGCTGCTATACGGTTCAGAGTTTCAATAAGCGTAACAGGATTATAAGCCTTCCCATTCAAGCCCGTTGGTATACCTTTTTTAAATTTTATAATCAAATATTCAGGCTTATCAGGTGCATCTTCAGGAGAATTTGTCAGGAGAAACATATCGTTAGACGGTTCCTGCCACGGGTCTTCTAACCTGCCCCCTTCGTGACTTAGGTGCCACAAGTTCATGTCTCTGCTGTAGGGCTTTGCCTTTGTTACGTCTATAGGTATGCGGTGTCTCTTTGCATATTCTATTGCCTCTTCCCTGGAATTTATATCCCATTCCCTCCATGGGGCAATTATCTTTAGATTCGGGTCAAGCGCCTTATAAGTAAGTTCAAACCTCACCTGGTCATTTCCTTTACCTGTAGCGCCATGTGCTACAGCATCTGCCTTTTCCTTATGTGCTATTTCAACCTGGCGTTTTGCAATCAGGGGCCTTGCAAAAGAAGTTCCTAAAAGATACCTGGATTCGTAAATCGCACCTGCCTTTAACGTAGGGAAAATATATTCTTCAACGAATTCCCTCTTGAGGTCTTCTATATATATCTTGCTTGCCCCTGTTGAAATGGCCTTCTTGCGGAGCGGCTTTAACTCCTCACCCTGGCCCAAATCAATAGTCACTGCGATAACCTCGCAGTCATATTTCTCAATCAGCCACCGAATTATTATAGACGTATCAAGCCCACCAGAATATGCAAGAACAACTTTCTTAATCTTTTCCGCCATAACTCACCCCATTAATTTTAATAGTATCGCCTTCTGGACGTGGAGTCGGTTTTCTGCCTGGTCCCAGACGATAGAGTGCCTGCCCTCAATTACCTCATCAGTAATTTCCTCACCTCTGTGGGCAGGCAGGCAGTGCAGGACAAGGCAATCTTTTCTCGCTTTTAAGACTAATCTCAAATTCACCTGGAACCCCTTGAATGCTTTGAGCCTTTTATTTCGTTCCTTCTCCTGTCCCATACTCGTCCATACATCAGTATATAGGACATGGCTATCCTGAACTGCTGCTTCGGGTTTGTGCAAAAGGGTTATGCGTGCGCCGCTCTTTTTGGATTTCTCAAGTGCCTGATGAAGTATATCTTTTCTTGGTTCATATCCTTTAGGTGTAGCAATATTGATATCCATACCCATTATACTGCACCCTAAAAGCAGTGAATGGAGGACATTGTTGCCATCTCCAACGTATGCGAGTTTCAGTCCTTTTAGCCTGCCTAATTTCTCTTTTATAGTATAAAGGTCACTCAACCCCTGGCACGGATGGGTAAGGTCACTGAGACCGTTTATTACGGGAATAGAGGAATGCCTTGCCAGTTCTATTACATCATTATGAGAAAACGTCCGCGCTACGATACAATCAAGATACCTTGAGAGTGTCCTTGCAACATCTCTTATCTCCTCCCTGACTCCGAGTTGTATTTCATCCGGTCCAAGATAAACCGCATACCCGCCTAACTGGGCAATGCCAACTTCAAACGATACCCTTGTTCTGTTAGAAGGCTTCTGAAATATGAGACCCAGAGATTTTCCTTGTAATGCACGGGAGAACTTTCTGCTCCCGGATTTAAGTTCGTCTGTCCTTCGGAAAATATCTTCTATCTCATCCCTGGTTAAATCAGATATACTAAGTAAATTGCTCACTTCGCTTTGCTCCGTTCGTCATTTTCTTTGACAGGCGGGACGCCTGTCCTACTGTTTTATATACGCCTGTCCTATTACTCGGTTTCTTCATCATCAGACGTTTTCTTTTTATGGGAGGTTTTTTTCACGGTTATCATTTCTTTTATCTCTTTAAATTTTTTCTCGCCTATGCCTTTTACATTTTTTATCTCTTCAATGGTATTGAACCTGCCGTGGGTTTTTCTGTATTCTATTATCCTCCTGGCTATCACTGGTCCTACACCATGCAATGTCTTCAATGCCTCAACATCAGCATTGTTTATATCAATCTTCTTTACCTCTTCTACTTTCTCATCTGAGTCGCTATTTATATTTTTATCTTTTTCTTTAACCACATTGCCTGTAACAGGCATCTTTTGCACCGCATCAGTAGATACCTCATCGCTGTATAAGGATGGCAATTTAACCAAACTGAACATTAGAATAACCATGATACTATATTGCAGTATTTTAAATAAAGACATGTCTCCCCCCTTTCTTTAAATTAGGACAGGCGGGACGCCTGTCCTACTACTTCGTTTCATCCCATTTTTTACCGTTTTGTCATTGCAATGACCTAATGTGTTTTCAACTCAGCACCTCGTCCAATATGCCGATTGCCTTGTCTATGTCCTTCTTCTCCACAATCATCGGGGGCATCAGCCTTAAGACAGTGTTATGGGTGCAGTTGATAAGCAACCCTTTGGCAATGCATCCTTCAACTATATCCTTGCCAGGAGATTTAAGTTCTACTCCGAGCATTAGCCCCATGCCCCTTATCTCTTTTATAATACTGTGTTTGTCTTTAAGTTTATTCAATCTGTCCTTAAGGTATTTACCCATCGTCTCTGCATTTCTAATTAACCCCTCTTTTTCTATCGCCTCAAATACGGCTAAGGATGCAGCACATACAATCGGACTTCCTCCAAACGTAGATGCATGTGTTCCGGGTTTTAAAATACTTGCGAATTCCTCACCTGCGAGCATCGCACCTATTGGCATACCGCCGCCGAGTGTCTTTGCCATAGTCATTATGTCAGGCTCTATCCCATAATGCTGATAGGCAAAGAACCTGCCTGTCCTGCCCATGCCAGTCTGCACCTCATCTATTATCAGGAGAATGTCTTTGTCTGTGCAGAATCTTCTCAATGCCCTGACAAACCTTTCTCCTGCTATGTTTATACCGCCCTCACCCTGGATTAACTCAATTAAGACGGCAATGGTTCTCTTCCCCGCTTTCGCTTTTATCGCCTCAAGGTTGTTGAATGGCACGTGTGTAAATCCCTTTGGCAGCGGGCCAAACCCCTTATGGTATTTCTCCTGTCCTGTGGCAGTCATGGCAGCCAGCGTCCTGCCATGGAATGAGCCCTCCATAGACAGAATCTCGTATCTATCAGGATGCCCGTAGGCACGGGCAAGTTTTATCGCAGACTCACTCGCTTCGGCGCCGCTGTTACAAAAGAATACCTTACCACTAAATGAATTTTCAGAAATCTTCTGTGCGAGTCTGCCCTGTAATTCGTTATAATAATTATTTGAGACGTGGATTATCTTCTTTAACTGCCTCTGGACGGCATCCACCACACCCGGATGGCAGTGACCTATCCCGCTTACTGCCCAGCCCGGGAAGAAATCCAGATATTCCCTGCCGCGGCTGTCCCATACCTTAATCCCCTGACCCCTCACAAGGATTAACGGCGAGCGGGTATAAGTAGCCATTACATATTTATCGTATAATGTTAGAGTGTCCATTCCTCACAATCTCTGTCCCAATCCCTTCCTTTGTAAATATCTCCAGAAGAAGTGAATGATTGACCCTCGCATCAATAATATGGGTCTTCTTAACCCCGGTTTCCAACGCACGGATGCAAGCCTTCACCTTAGGTATCATCCCCCCTTCTATAACCTTCCTCTCTAATAGTTTTTCAATCTCTGCGATATTAACCGTAGAGAATAACGAACCTTCATCGTTAATATTTCCAAGAATCCCTCTAACATTTGTAAGGAGTACCATCTTCTCCGCAGAAAGGCTGGCTGCTATCCCGGCACTCACGTCATCGGCATTGATATTATATGTCTTTTTGTCACTCCCAATCCCGAGCGGCATAATTACAGGGATAGTATCTGATTCTATAACTTTGGACAAAGGCTCCGTATTTATAGAAACAATCTCCCCAACGTATCCAAGGTCTAATTCACCTATCTTTGATTTCCTCACCTTTATCAATCCATTTTTTTTTCCGCTAAACCCTGCTGCCTTCCCGCCCAGAATTTCTATTTCCCGGACAATCCTTTTATTTACATTACTCAAGACCTCTTCTACAATCTTTATCGCTCTCGCATCAGTTACCCTCAATCCTTTTGTGAACTTAGGCTCTATCCCGCATTTTCGCATCCTTGCACTAATAGCAGGACCTCCTCCATGAACAAGGACAGGCTTCATGCCTACATAACTCATAAAAACTATATCCTGCAATATCCCTTCTCTTAGACGGTTATCTTCTATCGTACTTCCGCCATATTTGATTACAGTCACCTTTCCATGAAAACTTTTTATATAAGGCAGTGCCTCTATCAAGACGCTCGCCTTTTCAATTATCTTTTTCATATTTAAGTCTCATACTCCGCATTTAATCTGACATACTCTTCTGACAGGTCGCACGTCCACATCGTTCCAGACCCATTACCCATGTTTAAATCAACAGTTATCTTAACTTCCTTTTTATTGATTAGACGTCTCAATTTAATCACATCAAATTCGGCACCCACTCCCTTCCTCATCACCCGGACATCGCCAATATATATGTCTAACAAATTCTCTCTCATATTCACAGAAGCAGCACCTGCGCTGGCTGCGAGCCTTCCCCAGTTCGGGTCTCCGCCATGGACCATAGTCTTGACCAGATTTGAATTAGAAACCCTGCAAGCCACCTTATTTGCCTCTATTTTATTCCTTGCCCCGCGGACGTTTATTTCTATGAATTTGGTTGCACCTTCACCATCCTTTACCAGCATCTTTGCTAAGGAAACAGCCACATACTCCAATCCCGTGCAGAATAGATTGAATGAGTTATCATTTTCATTAATAAGTTTATTACCCGATAATCCGTTTGCAAGCATTATGACTGTATCGTTAGTGCTCATATCCCCGTCTATCGTTATCCTGTTGAACGATTTATCTACAGCTTTATCCAGAGCAGATTTAAGGCAGTTGTGAGATATAGCCGCATCTGTAGTAATGAAGGAAAGCATGGTAGCCATATTCGGGGAAACCATACCAGAACCCTTGGCTATGCCTCCTATTGTTACGGTCCTGCCATTGATATTGAATCGGACTGCCGCTTCTTTTGGCACTGTATCTGTGGTCATTATGGCACGGGCTGCATCTCTTGAACCGTTCCTTCTCATCCCTTTTATAAGCACCGGGATGGTATCTAATATATTTTTAATGGGCAGCCTTTTGCCAATTACACCTGTAGATGCCACTAAAACCATGTATGGGTATATATCAAGGTGAGATGCCGCTGCTTGAGCCATCAGGGACGCATCTTTAATACCTGCTCTGCCATTACAGCAATTTGCATTTCCGCTATTAACTACAATCGCCTGTGCTATACCGGATTTAATATGTTTTTTATCAAGGTATATGTGAGCGGCCTGGACCTTGTTAGACGTCCATAGCCCTCGTGCCATTGCAGGGACGTCCGAATAGATGACGGCTAAATCCTTCCCCTTCCTTTTTAAGCCGCATCTTGTCCCATTCGCCCTGAATCCCAATGAAGCAGTCACACCGCCGCGGATTTCATGTATTTCTGGTTGACTCATTTTTTATCCATAGATAACAGCTGCCTTATATTTCTCATTAGCACCCTGGATTCATAGGGCTTTGACATATATTCAATGGCGCCGGTAAATAACCCTGTAAAGCGCGATTCCAAGTCACCCTTAGCGGTAAGCATCATAACAGGGATATCCCATGTCTTGCTATCATCTTTCAATTTCTGGCAAACCTCGTAGCCGCTTATCCCCGGCAGCATAATATCAAGAATTATAAGGTTTGGTTTTTCCTTAAATGTCTTTTCAAGCCCATCTTCTCCATCATATGCCGAGACTACTTTGAAACCCTCTGATTCTAACCTTATCTTGAGCATCTCAACCAGATTCTTGTCATCATCTATCACTAAAATCTTTTTCTTCACTCCCCATCACCTCACACTGTATATCTAACCATAACTTCATCCCATTTACCTTGTGTGCGTATTATCAATTCTGCTATCTCCCTGACTGCGCCTCTTCCACCATTATGGGAAGTGATATAATGGGCTATGCCTTGGACCTCATCTATGCTATTCGGCACACCTATAGCAAATCCCACCTTCTTCATAACTGGTATGTCAGTGAGGTCGTCGCCGATATAAGAAACCTCGTCATCCTTGAGTCTGAATTTCCTGAGAAGTTTATTATATACCTTCAATTTATCAGGTACGCCTTGATAGACCTTAATGACTTTTAGTTCCTTTGCCCTTCTCGTAACAGCCTTTGACCTGCCTGCGCTTATAATAGCCGTCTTTATATTAACCCTTCCAAGAAGGACAATCCCTAACCCATCCCGCACATCAAAGATTTTTACGGTATCACCAAAATTATCATATATAATCCTGCCGTCTGTCAAGACGCCGTCTACATCTAATATAAGAAGGCGGATTTTCCTTATGCGTTCCTCTATCGTCATTTCAATAAATCCTGCACGTCTATCAATCCGATTGGCTTGCCATCCTGGACTACCGGGATTTCATCTATCCTCTTATCCCTGATAATTCTCAATGCCTCCTGGACCAACTTACCTTTGCCAATGGTTATAGGCATAGACGTCATTACCTCTCTTACTTCTAATCTTAAAAGATCCGGGTGCTCTTCAATGTGCCTGCGTAAATCCCCATCAGTAAATATACCAACCAACCTACCTCCATCATCAACTATACTTGCACATCCTGACCTGGCACCTGTTATGGCGAGCAGGACTTCACTGACCAATTTCTTCTCATGGACTATCGGGTTGTCCCTGCCGGTCCGCATTATCTCCTCTACCTTCCTGAGCCGCTTACCCAGACTGCCGCCAGGGTGATACCGTGCATAATCTTCTGCCTTAAAGCCGCGTTTCTCTGCTACTGCCAGTGCCAGTGCATCCCCCATCGCTAACACAGCAGTGCTGCTTGCCGTGGGTGCTAATCCTAATGGGCATGCCTCTTCTTTAACGTTGACATCAAGGGTTATGTCGCTATGCACGGCTAAGGTAGAACGGGTATTACCTGTAAGTGAAATGAGTTTTGTGCCAACCTCCTTAATAAATGAGATAAGGCGAATAAGTTCCTCAGTCTCACCACTATTAGACAAGGCAAGGATGACGTCCTCTTTTGTTACCATTCCCAGATCCCCGTGTATAGCCTCTGCCGGATGGAGAAATAGACTTGGTATCCCGATAGACGCCAGAGTAGCAGAGATTTTCCTGCCTATGATTCCCGGCTTACCTATCCCGGTAACGACTATCCTTCCTTTACATCCATCTATCATATGAATCGCATCTACAAAATCATCGTTAACCCTGTCTATCAGACAGGCTATCGCCTCAGATTCTATCCTCAGCACCTCTTTTGCACGCTTTAGTAAATCAGTCTTCTTTTTCCTCTGTCTCATCCTGTCTGTCTCACTATCTCGTCTATCCTTTTTACCTGATTTAAGAGTTCGCTCACCTTTGACAACGGAATCATATTCGGCCCGTCGCATAATGCCTCCCGCGGATTTTTGTGGACCTCTATAAATAACCCGTCACAGCCCATTGCAGCAGACGCCCTTGATAGTCCGCTGACAAATTTCCTGTCTCCGCCTGAAGAACTTCCTCTTCCGCCAGGCAGCTGGACGCTGTGTGTTGCATCATAGATAACAGGCCACCCTAATCCCCTCATTATGGGCAATGCCCTGAGGTCAGAGACCAGATTATTGTATCCGAAACTTACGCCTCTTTCCGTAATTAATATCCTGTCATTTCCTGCCGCGGTTATCTTATCAATAATCCCCTGGACGTCCCATGGTGCGAGAAACTGTCCTTTCTTTACGTTTACAGCCTTACCGGTCTTTGCAACAGAAGTGATAAGGTCAGTTTGTCTTGAAAGGAAGGCAGGGACCTGAATAACATCTAAGACCTCCTGAACCTCGTCCACCTCTGCCTGACAATGGACGTCACTCAAAACAGGGACGCCTAACCGGGCCTTTACCTTTTTCAGGATTTTGATGCCGTGTTTGAGCCCTGGTCCTCTATAAGAATCCTTAGACGTCCTGTTCGCCTTATTGTAACTTGACTTGAATATAAACGGTATGCCTAACTTAGACGTAATCTTCTGTAATTGGCTTGCATGGAATAGGGTGGAGTCCTCACTCTCAATGACACACGGACCTGCAATCAATACTATGGGATTGCCGCCCCCAATTACTACGCTGCCTATCTTTATCTGCCGCGTCATCGTAACGTACTCTTTATAAAATCTTTAAATAACGGATGCGGAACCTCAGGTCTGGATTTAAACTCCGGATGAAACTGAGAGCCTATAAACCACGGATGGTGAGCCAGTTCTATTATCTCTACCAATCCGCCTTTGGGAAATATACCGGATATAACCATCCCCTTTTTTTGCATTAAATCCCTGAACTTGTTATTAAACTCATATCTGTGCCTGTGGCGTTCATATATCTTCTTATGTTTGTATGCCCCGTAAGTTTTACTCCCATCTTTTATCAGACATGGATAGGCACCCAATCTCATAGTCCCGCCCATATTTTCCACACACTGCTGACTTTCAAGCAGGTCAATAACAGGGTATGGAGTGGATTTATCAAATTCCGTAGAGTTGGCATCCTTCAGATGGCATACGTTACGTGCAAACTCTATAGTTGCACACTGCATGCCCAGACATATACCAAAGAACGGCTTTTTCCCCTCCCTTGCATACCTTATGGCAGAAATTTTCCCCTCAATTCCTCTTGACCCAAATCCCCCGGGCACTAATATGCCGTCTGAATCCTTTAAATAGCGCTCCGGCCCATTTGCCTCAATATCTTCGGCATCCACCTTTAATATCTCCACCCTTGAATCATTGCAGATACCCCCGTGCCTCAATGCCTCGTATATAGATTTATATGCATCCTGGAGTTCTATGTACTTACCTACCACTGCTATCTTAGTAGACCTTGAAGGATGTAACGCCCTCTGGACAACGTTCTCTCTCCACCGTTTCAAATCCCCCTTATTACATTTAAGTCCGAGGAGACGGATTATAATCCTATCTAACCCTTCTTCTTTAAATCTAAGCGGCACTTCATAGATGTCTTTAACGTCCTTAGCCTGAATCACTGCCTCTTTATCCACGTTGCAGTATAAAGCAATCTTTCCTTTTAATTCATCACTTAGAGGCTTCTCGGTCCTGCATAACAATATATCAGGTTGTATACCTATCTCTCTCAGTTTGCCTACACTGTGCTGGGTCGGTTTTGTCTTCAACTCGCTTGCTGCCTCTATATACGGAACGAGCGTAAGGTGAATAAATATAGCATTATTCCTGCCAACCTCTCTGCCAAATTGTCTTATCGCCTCAAGAAACGGCAGGCTTTCTATATCGCCCACAGTCCCGCCAATCTCACCTATGACCACATCCAGGCTCTTGTCCTGTGAAACCTTTTTGATACTCTCCTTAATCTCATTGGTAATATGAGGAACAACCTGGACAGTCCCGCCAAGATAGTCGCCTCTCCTCTCCTTTGATATTACAGAATAGTATATCTTACCGGTAGTAACATTATTATCCTTGCCTAATTTTGCATTGGTAAATCTCTCATAATGTCCTAAATCAAGGTCAGTCTCTGCCCCATCATCAGTCACATAGACCTCTCCATGCTGATACGGACTCATCGTGCCCGGGTCCACATTGATGTAAGGGTCAAACTTCTGGAGCGTTACTTTAAGACCTTTGGATTCAAGAAGTTTTCCTATAGATGCAGAGGCTATCCCCTTTCCTAAACTTGAAACGACACCACCTGTTACAAAGATATATTTTGGCATAGTATTTCTCTCATCTTTTTTAAATCCTCTTCCGTATCTACGCTAACAGTATCAAACCCTGTCTCAATAACCTTTATCCTATAACCGTTCTCCAATACCCTCAACTGTTCAAGACGCTCTGCCTTCTCAAGAGGAGATTGGTTTAGGTTTGTCCATGTCAATAAAAAATCCTTTGTGTAGGCATACACACCTATATGTTTATAGCAGCAGTGTGCTCCGTCAGCCCATGGAATAGGAGAACGCGAAAAGTACAGGGCATTCCCATCATTACCCACTACCACTTTCACAACGTTGGGATTGTTAATCTCTGAGTTGTCATCTATCCTGTGGCAGAGCGTTGCCATAACCACTCCCCTGTCTTCCAGAAATGGCTGGACCAAATCATCAAGCATCTGGTGCCTTATCATAGGTTCATCTCCCTGGATATTCACGATTACCCTGCAGGTCATATTGGAAACTACCTCAGCAATCCTGTCACTGCCTGACTTATGGTCCTTAGAGGTAAGCAGGACATGACCTCCGAAGGATTGGACTGCCTTTACTATCCTGGCATCATCTGTAGCAACAATAACGTCTTCCAATAGCCGTGCCTTGCGCGCCTCTTCATAGACATGCTGAATCATCGGCTTCCCGCATATATCTAACAATGGCTTACCAGGGAGTCTTTTTGATTCAAACCGGGCAGGGATTACTCCTATGGATTCCATTTATACTCTCCATCAACTCATTCTTAGTAACAACGGCTACGCCGAGTTTTCCTACAACTATACCAGCAGCAAAATTAGAGATATACGCCGCTTCTTTGAGACTCGCGCCAGACGCCACACTCAGAGTAAAAGCCCCTATCACCGTATCACCAGCCCCGGAAACATCAAACACCTCCTGGGCAACCGTAGGGATATGCGTGATGTTCCCGTCCTTTTCAAACAGGCACATCCCCCCTTCACCCAACGTAATGAGAAGTGCAGAACATCTTAACTGTTTAAGCAGTTTCCTGCCGGCCTTCTTAAGTGTCCTGTCATCTTTTATCTCTATATCAACTGCGCCGCCTGCCTCAAACTTATTCGGTGTAAGTGCAGTAACACCCCTATAATAAGAAAAATGTTCTTCCTTTGGGTCAACCGTAACAGCCACCCCGTTCTTCTTTGCCTCCTTTAAAACTTCCCGGAGCAGTTCCGGCATTATGACCCCCTTGCCATAATCCTCTATTATAACAGCATCTATGTTTTTGAATTGCTTATGAATGAATCGCAAGAGGCGATTGAGCAAAGCGCCGTTTAACTTTTCAAGTTTCTCCCTGTCAACCCGGACCACCTGCTGATGGTGGGCTATAATTCTCGTCTTCAGTATAGTCGGCCTCGTGCTATCATCCATTATCCCTTCTACATCTACACCATTTGAAGTTAGTTCCTGTTTCAATAATCTTCCTCTGTGGTCTGAACCAACAACGCCGGCAAGCCAGACCTTCCCGCCCATGGCAGAGATGTTATTCGCTACGTTCGCTGCCCCGCCAGGCATGAATGATTCAGATTCAACCAGGAGGACAGGGACAGGTGCCTCAGGCGAAATTCTTGAAACCTTACCCCAGATGAACTCATCTAATATAATGTCCCCAATCACCAGGACCCTTGCCCTGGAAAACCCGGAGATTATATCCTTCAACCTGGAAAAGGGGACGGTTCTATTTTTCTTTGATTGGCTCATAACCCCTCAATAATCGCCCTTGCAATCAGTGGCACCATAATCTCATGGTGTCCTGTAATAGAATATCTATTGCCGCCAGAGGCAGTAGGCCGCTCCAGCACGTTCACACGCGGCCTATAATGGTTTATCATGTCAAGATTGGCAGTCGTGAAATCTTTTACCTTGAATTTCAGGTTCCTTGCTACGGAAAGCGCCTTTAAGAATACCTCCGGTAATATAACTGCAGAGCCGATATTCAAAACCACACCCCCATCGCCTAATTTTGCCACAGTGGATACAAGATTATGAAAATCCTTTAATGACCCCTTACCGATACTTGCACCATCACAAGAGGGATGCTGGTGTATTATATCAGTCCCTATGGCTACATGGACCGTAACAGGTATTCTATTCTTAATGCCATTATATAATATACTGTCCCTCTTATAAGGGAAACGGCCTTTTGCGAGCATCTCGCCAACTGACCTGCCTATACCCAGGTTTTTCTTTGCTCCTTCTTTAATGGCCTTATTTAAAAGCATCCCGGTTTCATAAGACATGCCAAACGAACCATCTTCTATGCTTTCTGAAACGTCCTCTGACGTCCCGCCTACAAATGCTATTTCAAAATCATGTATTATACCGGCACCATTAAGTGCTATGGCAGTTATGACCTTCTTTTCAATAAGGTCTATGATAACAGGGTTTAGTCCGCATTTAATCACATGGGCGCCCATCATGAAAAGGACAGGTTTACCCTTCTTTTTTGCGGCAAGTATAGAATCTACGAGCCCTTTCAGACCCTTTGCAGCAAGAACCACCGGAAGGCTGTTATAGAAATCCCCAAAATCGCCGCCCTTTTTGCAGATAGATGCAAACTCTACATTTCTTATTTTATGGACACGCTCTCTAAGGGGATAGGTCTTTATCTTCTTCAGGTCTATCATTCTCTACATTATATCCTTTGAAATAAATAATGTCAATCCATTTTTTAGTTTGTGGGATTATTTTGGGTGTGTAACTGAATATTTTTGAGTTTTAGCATGTTGATTTGGCATATAGGATTTAGGACTTTGAAGGTAGGGTTTTTTCTGGATTTTTAGGGGATTGTTTAGGCAGTGGTGGGTTGGAACGTCTCCTGGTATCTATCAAACTGATGAGATCTGGTTTGAATCTATGTTCCTACGAGCTGATAACTTTATCCCAAGTCGATTACCAATAAATAGTACTATAATAGATAGTATAAAAATTATTATTTGTGTCAAGGCAAAAAATTTCCCTAACAAAGGACAAGGCTTTCCTATTAGTTGAAATGAAAGGAAATAAAAAAGAAAAGAGAGACATACAATAATTATGCCGTAAGTTGTTGGCTTTCGGTAGAAACGGCCGATAATACAATGCTAATAAAAGGGACACTATTCCTTTCTGCTAATATATAATCGGGGATGTGGCTAAAATACAACCAAATTATTTGGAAAAAATTTATGAATAGTGGAATAAGGAAAACAATCTGTGGAAGGGTTGGATTACATTCGGACAAAAATGAAGAATTATCGCTTATAAAGTGGCTAACTTCTTGGTTTTTAATGGATAATATGCCAGATGTTTAAAACCAATTGGGGAAACTATGTGGTTGGCTAACGCTGGAATTCACTCATTTGGTCAGCTGGGAGAGATGGTTAAATTTCAAAGATGGTTTTTCTGACACGCAACTTCGCTTTTCACTCAATCCTGCTGGAGTTTCCCCTCTGGGACTCGGGTGTCAACTTCGCAAAAGGTATCTTTTGCGAAGTTGGGTATGCGTTTCTTTAAGATCTTTTGTTCTTTAAAAGACTTTCCGCTGCTAATTTATGAATTATGATGCGGTGGCAAAACGAGAACTATTCTTTGCGCGTTCAGAAGTAACAAAAGTTATTTTAAAATCCGCTCCACAAGCTTTGGCTATTCTAGTTAAAAGTGGAATACTGTATCTGTTATAATCAGCACTCTCATAACGAGAGATAGCTGATTTAGTAGTGTGTATCTGTTTAGCCAAATCAGATTGGGTTAAGTGTGCAGAATGGCGCGCTCTAGCAATCTGTTCTCCAATGCAGAGATTCTGGTATTCCTGTTCAAACTTTTCCCGAAACTCCTTACCATCCATTAACCTATCCATATAAGTTTTAGTTTTTCTCATAATAACTACCCCCTTTTACTCTACGAATATAATCCTTCTTTAACTCTCTGGCTTTCCATAAATCCCTTCTGCTTACTTTCTGCGATTTTTTCATATAACCATTGGTAATTATTATCTTCTCGCCTTCATAGAAAAAGTTAAAAAAGCGATACTGCAGTGGCTTAAACTCGAAGATTTTCTCTTTAGAATCTACCAACCTAAATTTTGTTATGTTAAAAATTTTACCGTGTTCAGCAACATATTTTACCAAAGCAGCCAACTTTACTTTTACATCTAAGGATGTGTCTTCTAAATACTCTTTAGCAGGAATTTTTCCTGTTTCAGTAAAATAAAACTCTATCTGAAATCTCTCTCCTTGATAAAAGATATATTCTTCTTTTTTAGGAATCGCCACAGATTGCCTCTTATCTATAGGTTAGCATATTTGCTAACCATTGTCAAGGAATTTTTGGCTTATGATAAAATAATTATAAAATTCTTGCATTATTCTTTCTGTTTCAGGATATGAGGAGTGAGGTCAACAATCTCCTCTACTTCCATAACGATGAGATATTTGGGCTTGGGTAAATGTGCCTCAGGGTGTAAAGGATGACCTTTTTCACCATAGATATTTTTCATAAGCCTATGGGTTATCCTGCCTGTAATCCTATCCTCCCATGCCTTTATAATCTGAGATTTAAATTTCTCCCCCGGTATTATCTTTGCCTTACCTTTCAGGCAATATCCGCTAAAACTATGCTCATCAGCAGCCGTGATGCTTATATGTGGATTTTGATTCAGATTTTCATAGGTAGTTCCCTTGTAAAGGTCAAGCAGATAAATCCGTCCATTCTGATTTATCTTCACTATCCCCTTGCATGAATTATGCGGACTTCCGTATCTGTCAATGGTAGAGACGATAACGAAACTCTGATTTCTAAAAAAATGCACTATCCTATCTGTCAATTTTTTCATTTTACCACGCTCAAATCTTTTCAAACATATCTTTGCCTACGCCGCATACAGGACAAACCCATATATCCGGCAAGTCCTCAAAGCCTGTCCCAGGACTTATCCCGTTCCCGGGGTCGCCAATTTCTGGGTCATAGATATATTGACACACCAGACAGCGATATTTTGCCATTATTTTAATACCTTCATTTTGAATCCTGGCCAGCCGTATTTTGGACAAGACGCTGGACACTCTTGATAATCACCTGCTTGACCGGGACATCGCCGAACATTCCTTGTGTCCCTGTTTTGACATTCTTTATCTTGTCAACTACGTCCATGCCTTCTATGACTTTGCCGAATGCGGCATAGCCGAAACCTTGAGGAGTATTGTCCTTATGATTCAGAAAATTGTTGTCTTTGACGTTTATAAAGAACTGGGCTGTGGCACTGTCAACGACATTTGTTCTCGCCATTGCGATGGTGCCGCGGTCATTTTTCAACTCCGCTGCCGCCTCGTTCTTTATCGGCTCGTGGGTATCTTTTTGTTTCATATCAGGGGTAAAGCCTCCACCCTGAATCATGAAGTCGTTGATGACCCTATGAAATATAGTCCCATCGTAAAATTTCCCATCCGTGTAACGTAGAAAATTCTTGACAGTAACAGGACACTTGTCTGCCCAGAGTTCTATCTTGATAATCCCTTCTGACGTTTCTATTACAACCACAGTATTTACCTCCTTCTTCGCTTCCTCCCCATATGCAAAATCCAATTTACCCATTGCAATACCTGCAATTACCAACGCCATGATTATTACATTTCCAATACGCATAGCAACATCTCCTTTCCATACTTTGTCCATAATCAGAAATTATATCACCATCAAAGACTTTAGTCAAGTTTTTCCAAAAACACCCTCGCGGGGGCACCGTCTCCCCCTTTTATCTTTAATGGTGCACATATAACCTTGTACTCCCCTTCTTTAACTCCTGAAAGATTTAATCCCTCTATTATTACAATCCCTGCCCCTAATAAGGTATGATGTGCAGGTGCAGACTTGTTGCCAAATTCCTCTACTGAGAGATAATCAATACCTACCATCTTAATTCCTGCATCAACCAGATACTTTGCCCCTTCACCGCTGAGATATACAAAATCCTTCCTGAATCCTTCATTCCTTTTCCAAAAATCTGAATTCCTCGTTTTAAATAATATCCTGCTCACCCCGTTTAGATTCAACTGCTTTAAATCATTCACGCCAATCTCTCCCAACATCTGCAATTCAAATAACCTTGCCCTTCCTACAAATAATTCTATAGGAATATCGTCAAGATTGCTACCCTCATTAATAAAATGGTAAGGAACGTCTATATGAGTCCCTGTATGTGAACCTAACTGAAGAATTGACACATTAGATGAAGCACCTTCTTTTATAGACTTGTATGGCTTTATGTTAACCTCCGGATCCCCTGGCCATGCTACCATACCGTTTGAAATTGTAAGGCTTACATCGTATAACTTTTTATTATCCATGCTTTCCTTTGCTTGAGGACCCATGTTAAGGCTGTCTCCATTTTCTGCCATCCCGTTCAAGCAATGCTTCAGACTCTGCCGGTCCCAATGTCCCGCTTTCATATAAATGCAAAGTAGAAGGAGGAAGTTCTTCCCAACGTTTCAGAACCGGTGTAATCAATTCCCAGCATCTTTCTACCCCGTCCTTATGATTGAACAGGGTTTGGTCCCCCACCATACAGTCTAATAAAAGCCTTTCATATGCCTCAGGCAAAATCGTGCCGAATGAGGATTCATAATCAAAATCCATATCCACTGTCTGCATACATAGTTTTGCCCCGGGATGTTTTGCCTGAAATGTAAGTGAAATGCCTTCGTCCGGCTGGATGCGCAGTGCCAGGATATTTGGAGCAATATCCTCCGCCGCAATAGGCTCAAAAAGAAGGTAAGGGACTGATTTGAACTGGATGGCAATTTCAGTAATACGTTTTGACAGATGTTTACCTGACCTTAAATAAAAAGGGACGTTCTGCCAGCGCCAGTTATCAATGAAAATCCGCATAGCAGCAAATGTCTCAGTCATAGACTTTCTGGAAATTCCGTCTTCCTCCCTGTAGGCAATAACCTTACTGCCATTTATCCGGCCTCTATCGTATTGCCCGCGGACAGTATCGCGGTCAATCTCTTCTATAGACATATCCCTGACAGACCTGAAGACCTTGATTTTCTCTTCACGGACATGCTCGGCGCCAAAACGCACAGGTGGTTCCATGGCTACAAATGCCAGCAGTTGAAGCATATGATTCTGAAACATGTCCCTGAGGACACCGGTCCCTTCATAGTAACCTGCCCGATGCTCTACGCCTAACGTTTCTGCAACTGTAATCTGGACATGGTCAATATAATTACGGTTCCAGACAGGTTCAAAGATGGCATTGGCGAACCGGAAAAATAAGATATTCTGAACAGTATCTTTACCAAGGTAGTGGTCAATGCGGTAGATTTGCTCCTCTATGAAAACCTCGCTGATTTGTTTGTCGAGTTCCAGGGCTGTAGTCAGGTCTCTGCCAAATGGTTTCTCTATAATGACCCGGTACCATCCATGATGGCCGGTTTTTTGATTCGCCAATCCGCTCCTGCCAAGATGCTGAATGACACATCTATAAAGGTCAGGAGGAACTGCCAGATAAAACAACCTGTTACCCATCGTGCCATATTTATCACCCATCTCCTTGACAAAATCGGCAAGAATGCCGTAAGAAGCCGCCTCGTTATAATCTCCCTTAATATAATAAAACTTTTTAACAAATTCATCCCAGACAGATTCATGCAGCGGTCCTGCCTTGGCAAACTTATGAAGCGCCCCCTTAACTTTTTCCCTGAATGCATCATGAGTCATCTCACTGCGGCCGGTGCCGACCACGAAGAAACGTTCAGGCAGAAGATGCTGGACATCAAGGTGATATAAAGACGGGATGAGTTTTCGTTCGGTAAGGTCTCCGGAAGCGCCGAATATTATAAGGACACACGGCGGCGGCACCTGTTCAACGCACAGCATATCTACAGTGCCATGCGGCATTTTTCCCATCGCGATTTATATCTCCTCTTTCCTATTCAGGGACAGTCCCATCACCTGTAATTACAAAACTGTAGTGCTATTGGAAACTCTATGCTTTTTAAGTGTGCGATAACCGCCTGGAGGTCATCTTTTTTAGGAGAAGAAACCTTTAACTTCTCGGCTTCAATCTGAACCTGGAGTTTCGTATTAAACTCCTTGATAATTTTAACCAGGTCTTTGGCTTTTTCCCTGGGAATACCGCTGGATATCTCAATTACCTGACGCAAAGTCCCTTCAAATGCCTTTTGCGGCTCGTTATACTTAAGGGCTTTAAGCGAGATATTGCGTTTTGCCATCTTTAAATCCAAAATGTCCTTTAAAGACCGAAGTTTAAAATCATCATCTGCGACTAACGTTATCTTTTTCTCTGAACGGTTATAATCTATGGAAGACTTGCTATTTTTAAAATCATACCGCTGGGACAATTCCTTCTTAGCCTGATTGACCGCATTATCAATTTCCTGCAAGTCCACCTCAGATACAATGTCAAAGGAAAAATTCGCCATATTTTTACCCCTTTCTCAACGGCAATTATAACATACCCTTATCGTCTTGTCTATAGTGTTATATCACTCGTATCTCAATGCCTCAATAGGATCCAGTTTGGAAGCCTTTTGAGCCGGCCAGAGGCCAAAGACTAAACCCACAGCAATAGAAAACGATGCGGCAAGAATGACGGAAGACAGAGAAACCTTTGTTGCCCAGCCTGCAGAAAAAGATAAAAGCATTGCTGAGCATATACCGAATATTATGCCAATTGTCCCGCCGCTAAATGTCATCACTATGGATTCAATAAGAAACTGGGCCATTATGTCTTTTGCCCTTGCCCCGATAGCCTTACGCAGGCCGATTTCTCTCGTGCGTTCAGTAACAGAAACAAGCATAATATTCATAATGCCTATGCCGCCCACTAAAAGAGAAATTAACGCTATGGAACCTAAAAGCCATGACATAGTCTTCGTTGTACTCTTCAATACCTCCTGAATCTCAGCCATATTCATAATCTGAAAGGAATCCTCATTCTCTTTGTCAATATGATGGCGTTTGATAATAAGTTGGCGTATTGCCTCCTGCGCCTCTTCAATCAAACCAGAATCCCTTATCTCTACGTCAATAGAATCTATATATTCTTTTCCCAGAAGTCTATACATAGCCGTAGTAACGGGGATAACCACTAAATCATCCTGGTCGCGCCAGCCAGTGGCACCTTTTTCCGGCAGAACGCCGATTACATGAAAATTTACATGATTTATTTTAATATCTGCACCGACCGGATTTGCATCTCCAAAAAGTTCTTTTGCTACAGTTGCCCCAGGCAATGCCACTTTCTTGCGGCTTCTTAATTCTTCATCTGTAAAGAATCTTCCAATATCAGGGACAGCCGCCCGCATGAGTTCATAATCTATTCCTGTGCCTTGAATTTGTGTATTCCAGTTTTTATTACCGTATATTACCTGCCCGCGGCCGGAAACTGAAGGAGAAACTCTTTTCACCTGCGGCAGGCGTGATATTGCCTCTGCATCCTGCAGGGTAAAACGCGTAACCGTTCCTGCCTCCATGGCTACACCGTGCAACTGCCGTGAACCCGGCCGTATAGTTAAAAGATTTGAGCCTAAAGAAGCAAGACTTTTAGAAATAGATTCTTTTGCCCCCTGTCCCAGGGCAAGCATGGCAATCACTGCCATAACACCAATGAGGATACCCAGCATTGAAAGAACCGAGCGCATCTTATGTGAAATAATAGCCTGAACTGCCTGGCGGAGATGGTCTGTAAACCGCGTCTCCCCTCTGGTTAAATGCAGTCCGGATAGACCCTCAACCGGATAATTTTCTGTCAAAGTTTTTGCAGGCGCACTATTTGTATTCTCGTCAGAGACAATCCTGCCGTCACGCATGCGGATGATTCTTCCCGCATATCGGGCAACCTCATCTTCATGGGTAACCATGATAACGGTTTTACCTTTTTGATTTAATTTCTTTAAGATAGTGAGAATCTCTTCCATGTTCTTTGAATCAAGGTTACCTGTCGGTTCATCGGCAAGTATAATCAATGGGTCGTTGACTAAAGAACGCGCAATGGCTATCCGCTGTTGTTCTCCGCCGGAAAGTTCGTTAGGACGATGAGATGCCCTCTGTGCAAGGCCGACTTCCTCAATTTTTTCATCAACCTTCTCTTTAAGGTAACGTTTTCCGGCATATATCAAAGGTAGTTCTACATTCCCTGATGCACTTAGCCGGGATAGTAAATGAAATTGCTGAAAAACAAATCCGACTAACTGATTTCTCAAAATAGCCAATTCATCATCTGTAAGTTTTGATGCCTCTGTTTTCTCTAAATAATACGTCCCTGAATCAGGACGGTCCAGGAAACCTAATAAATGCAGAAGCGTAGATTTTCCTGAACCTGATGGACCCATAATGGCAACAAATTCTCCGGAGGTAATTTTTAAAGAGACATTACGCAGCGCCTGAACGCCTACTTTACCTGTATTATAGGTCTTATTTATATTTTTTAATTCTATCATGTATTTGATACAATCCTATCTATTTCTTCTGCGAGACGGCATAAAGGGATTTCTATCTGAGACGGTATCTTTTGACGGGACATATCTGGAGGTCCTGATTATTATTTTATCTTCTGCCTTTATACCCGAAATCACTTCTACATTCTTTTCATCAGAGATGCCAATCTCAATCTGCTGCCTGACAGGCTTAATGCCTTTGCCCCGGCTTATGAAAACAAAGTTACCTTCTTTATCATGCTTAACTGCCTCAAAAGGGACAAGTAAAACGTTTTCTCTGCCCTTTTCTATTATGATGACATCAGTACTCATACCTGAGCGGAAGAACTCAGGCACTTCCTGGGGAAGAATATCCACTTCATACGTAGTAACATTGTTTACAGTCTTAGATTCATAGGATATGTGATTAACTCTTCCCTCTATTTTCACTTGAGGATATGCGTCCAGACTGATAACCGCTGAACGGTCAATCTTTACTTTACCAATATCCGTTTCATCAACCTGGGCCTTAACAATGAGACGGTCTGACAGCACAAGGACAGAGTCGCCGGAAGTAACGGTCTGACCGGGTTCAACTGCCCGCACAATGACGTCTCCGTCTATAGGGGCTATAAGAGGAATGGGTTTATACGCCTCCTGCCAATATTTTAAACTTTCCTCACCCTGTGCCCTGGCTACATCCAGAATAGCGGCTCTTTCAGTGGAACTCATCCATGCCAAAATCTGGCCAACCTTTACTTTCTCACCCTCTTTAACTAAAATCTCCTCAACCCTGCCGCTGATAGGAGGTTTTATCTCCAGACGGTTCTGCGGCTGGACAGTCCCTGTAGTAGTTATTACGGACTGGATATTACCGTATGCAGGGCTTATTTCTCTAACAGTCTCTTTAGGGGCATTACCCTGTATTATTTTTAATATTAAGGCTGTCAGAATAAATAAGGCAATTAATAAACCAATAAAAAACTTCCATTTTCTATTCAGCATAATTTAACGTTTCCCCTTTTGCCTGAAGCCATTCAGCCTCAGAAATTAAGGCATCGGCCTGAACATCCAGAAAGGATTTTTTGACTCTCACCAAATCATCCTCAATGATTATCCAGTTATCAAATGTGATAAGCCCGGTTGAATATTGCGCCTGGGCTATCTTTGCACGTTCCTCAGACGCCTCAAGGAACTTTCTCTGCACCTCTACCCTGTCTATATCATCCTGGAATCCTGTCCAGGTCTGTTCCAAAGTCAAAACAACGCTGTCCCTCCCGCTTCTCTCATCAGCCTGTGCCTGGTTAAACAGGGCTTGGGTCCTGGAAACCTCAGCTGTCCGGCGGCCCCCTTCAAATAAAGGGAGAGATAAACTCACCCCCGCTGACCATTCGTCTTCATCAGGCGGCCAACCTGAAGCAGTCCTTCCCGCACTTGTATTTGCGTAAACTTGCGGGAAAAAATCAGCCTTGGCAGACTTTAAACCGAACAATGCAGCATCTTTTTTTGTAATAAGTTCCTGTAAAAAAGGAGTGGTGCCGGATAGACCCTCAAAATCGGGTTTAGCCCGTTCAGAATATTTAATATCAAAATCCCCCTTTGCCCTGATTGGCGTCAATTTACCCCTGCCTAATTCTTTAATCAGCCGTCTCTGTGCCAAATCCATATTCCGCCCGGCAGAAACTGTCTCAAACTCAGCCTGAGCCATATTAGCCTGGGCAGTTAACAGCGAACCTTTATGTTCCCTGCCTGCCTCATAACGCAGATTTACTAATTCCACATTCTGCCTCCTGCGTCCGAGTATGTCTTCTGTAATATTCAAAAGCTCCTGCGCCTTTAAAAGCCCGATGAACGCAGTCATTAACCTCAGTCTTATGCTGGATGAAACCACCTGATAATCGTATTGTGCTGATTTTATGTCTTCCAGGTCGGCTTTTATATCGTATGAAGTTTTAAACCCGTCAAATAACAACTGCTTTCCTGTTATGCCATACGAATATGTATCGGTTTTAGACTGCCCCTCTGTTTTGGAAGTATCCTGGCTTAAATCACCGTTTACCTGGGGAAAGACCTTGCTTGCAGTAATCACCTTGCTCGCTTTGGCTTGATTCAATTTTTCTTCTGCTGAAACCAGATCAGGATGATTCTCTTTAGCCTCCCTGACACAATCCTCCCATGTAAACTCTTCTGCCTGGACATTCCCTCCGGCAAAACATAAAAATAATAATATTAAAATGCATCTTTTACTATTATCCATCATTTTTTATATATGCCCCTCCCGGAACTCCTTACTCTTATAATCTTTGTGTGATTATAACATACTTATATCGCCTTGTCCATAACTAAAAATTTGCCGTTTGTGCTTGACAAATCTATTTCTTATGGTAAATTATAAATGTATTATTATTTAGATATAACTAAACTACTAAACATATTATGGAGGGAAAGATGGTTTACGATTCATTGCGGAGGTAATATGAGCAGGTATTCTATTTTAACATTCATTAAAAAATTAAGCCGCCCTGTCTTTACAACATACGAGGTGGCATCTTTTTCCGGAAAATCTTTATCCACTACAACACAATCACTTAATCTGCTCCAAAAAGAAGGGCTGATTTTAAAGATATACCGTGGTATATGGGCTGAGGCTGGCAATGAACGTTTAAGTCCTTATGCAGTAGTTCCTTTTTTATTACGGAACCATCGCGCTTACGTTTCTTTTATAAGTGCCTTGCATTTACACGGAATAATTGAACAAATCCCCAAGGAAATCACTCTCGCTTCAACTGTTCACACAAAGAAAATCAATACCAGTATAGGCACTTATTCCATCCACCAGATAACACCTCCGTTTTTCAAGGGTTTTGGTTGGTATAGAAGAACAGGGAGTTTTTTAATCGCAGAACAGGAAAAGGCATTAGTTGACAGTTTATATCTTTCAGCATGCAGGAAAAAACAATATGGCTATTTCCCCGAATTACACTTCCCAAAATCGTTTAGTTTTAAGAAATCAAAAGAATTGGCAAGGCAAATACCCGATACCAAAATCAGTTCCTATGTTCTCCACAAATTAAATTCTATCTTTAAAGAAAAACAGCTGCCCTAATATAGAATCCTGTAACCAACAGAAATAATCGCCAATGTAAATTCTTCAGCAAAGTCCATTGAACTAACCTTTCTTCCATTAATCATTCCTTTCCATCTCTTTGGGGTACTGATTTGACATCCCACAGAAGGGACAAAATTCTATTGTTGGTTCTATTGCTTTTTCTGTATCTTTAATTATTACTATTTGACTCACGCCTTCACAATATTCACATTTGTATTGCTCCATACCAACCTTCTTTATATTTATGTTAAAACTCTGTCCAATATGACAGCGATGCGATCACCAAATGGACTGATTCATTTTTCATCCATATAGTGCGAATCGCCCATAATTATCTTATGCCATGTTCTTTCTTTCATTTTTTGTCACAATAAAGCCACCAAATCGCGATACCAATATTAAGCCAAAAATAGGTGTGGGCACGCCCCTTTTTAAAAACGAGTTTCGTTACCTGAGGAATATCTATTGTTTCAACTTTATTTCTTTTCTTTCCAATTCTAGGGGATGTTTGGGAATTTCAAAATAATTTTTTACTTTATCCCAATCTTTATTTCGTATAGTTACTATCCTCTTTAAGAAAATACTCGCATAGCATCCATTAAGTGTTGTTAGATTAGCCTGCTTCAATTTTTCTTTAGTAATTTCTACATAATTTGGATCAATATCAATACCAATATATGCACGCCCTAATTTTTTTGCAGCTAGTGCTGTCGTACCAGTACCAATAAATGGATCCAGAACAATATCTCCTTCATCTGTAGTCATAAGAAGCAAACGCTCTAATAGATGAACTGGTAATTGACATGGATGTTCATCGCGTCTAGTTTTATGTCTTATTCTATGAATATCCGTCCAGACATCGGATGCTATAGGCCCAAAGTGATGTAACTGATCTTTCTTACCACCATAATCTTTTAACAGATAACTACAAACTCTACAGCGTTTATGGAAACCTCTAATATCATAAAATTTATAGTCTTTTGTTTTTACATAGTAAAGGATTCCATAATGATTTGGCAATAGAGTTTTTCCTAAGGGAGCCCCCATAGCATCCCAAGCAATCCAATGTCGGAATATTGCAATTTCATTTAGATAAGTAGCAAAATAAATTAGCCATTTAGGTATATTGTGTACAAAAATTGACCCTGTTGGCTTTGTAACCCGAACCATCTCTTTTAGCCATTGTTTACACCATTCAAGGTAGTCATAATTGCTCTTTTTATCATTATAATTATTGTAGCTTTTTTTCAAATTAAAAGGCGGATCAGCAAAAGTCATATCAACCGAATTATCCGGTATTTTTTTAAACACCTCTAAGCAATCGCCTTTTATTATGCTATTTAAATATTTTTCAATCATCTTATTCTAAATTTAAACTCCAAGTTTTAACAGCTAAATCGGCAAGATCGTTTTGTCTTTTTTCAATATACTCAGGTTTCCAATCTCCTTCATATTCAGCCAAAGCTTTGGTTATTTCTATTTTCGACTTACTATATCCTGTTTTTTTATCAGTAAACTTTGAACTTTTTTGTTCATTGTTCAATTTTGTATTCATTATTGTTAAATTACCTATTCTCTTGAGATAATCTTCATGTTGTTCCGCGTTAAATAATGGATAATTATTTCCCGGCTTTTTAGGTAATATATGTTCGAGATTCACAGAATCTGGATTACTATTAACAATTAATTCAGGCATATCATTCCCAGTTTTGTAATTTTCAATTGCCCCCAAATAATACCTAGCCAGTGTTTCTTTGTTTACTCTTGCTATTCTAAATGCATCTTTAAATTCCTTATCTTGCGGCACCAAGTCTTTTAATGTATTTTTAAGCTGACTTGCTGTTGTAATTTTTTTATTCGTGATTTCAGCTGCATTTTTAGCGAATGATTCCTCTAGTGCCCCACTTCTAGAACCAACAATTAAGTTTCTGACCATCCATGAAACGATAAGTTTTAATGCTTTTTTAATTTCATTTTTTTTAAAATTTTTTAATATAGCTAATGCGAGGGGCCTAAATTGCTTTAATTCTAAATAGCTTAAGGTTTTGATGTATTCCTTACATTCATTTGAGTAATTATCCCAAATAGAACTATTTTCATTAATGAGCGCTAAATACAACTCAATATCATTATTTAAATTTGTCACAAATGTATTTACTTCCGTGGCTGATCGTTTTTCTGATTTAATAGATTGATATAGTTTATTATTTATTTCTCTGATGAATCCATATTCAGTCATCCAAAAAACTTTGATATATTCTAAAAGTAGGGGTTCCTCAAGTGCTTCTAATTTTGAGATTAATTCGTTCCAATTAGTTTGTACTTCATCTAATCTGCTTACACTCTTGCTATACAAATAATTTTTTATTAAATCTATTTGGGCTAATACTAATCCCCTATCATTTAAGGTTTCGAAAATAGTATACGCATTAGAATCCTCTGGAACAATAATCGTTACGACTTTGAGTTTTTCATCAATAAAATCCATCAAATCATGTAATATATTAACATCATTACGA
>CAYVEO010000037.1:0-29067 GCA_964449965.1 uncultured Planctomycetia bacterium | reverse complement strand
TTCTTTCTCTCACGACCGGGAATCTCCTTCAGTTTTGCCCTGTATAAGAGATACTCACTTACACGCATATCATCATAGAGCGGGACATTCTCAGGCACATATCCTATCCTTCTACGGACCTCAAGAGAGTCCCGGGACACATCATAACCTGCCACCTTTGCATCGCCGCCTGTTGCAGGTATAAAACAGGTGATTATACGCATAGTCGTAGTCTTACCTGCTGCATTCGGCCCAAGGAAACCCAGTATCTCTCCCTTTTCCACCTTGAAGGAGATGTTATCAACCGCCTTTACCTTGCCATAATATTTCGTAAGACCATTAACCTCTATCATATCCTAACACTCCTTTATCCTGTATTCTGTTATTCCGCTCTCCAAATCCCTCACGCTTAGGACCAGATAATCGATTGCCCCATATATCACTATGCTGCCGGAGTCTATCCTCGGCAACCTCTTCCTCAGCCTGATGACCCTCTCATCAGGCTTTGGAGAATCTACCTTTATTATATCATGCCTGTCAAATGTTTCTACCTTTTTACCAGCCGCTTCCTTTGCCAGTCTATTAGTATCAGAAGCCCATCCCAATTTACTGATGGCATTCTGGAAGAACCCGCGTTTTGCTTTTTTCTCTTTACCTTCCTTCTCTACTGCTTTTAAGTCGTGCCTTTTGACGTCTCTCACTATCTGAGCCAACATTGTATTATAACCCTTGCCCTTCTTAAGTTCTTTCTCTGTGGACTCAACCACCCGTGTCAGCCCCATGGACGTCTCACCGTGTTCCTTTTGAAATATAAATACCGTGTCTCCTATACGAATCATATCCCCGGAAGACAATTTAACTCCCTCTGTTATCATCTTGTCATTGACAAACGTCCCATTAAGTGATTTGAGGTCCCGTATAATGAATTTCTTACCCTGCCTCTCAACCACGCAATGCTCCCTTGAGAGTTTATCATCAGATAATGTTATAGCGTTAAACCGCCCCCTGCCTATGGTGACAATGTCACCAAGGATTTCATATTCCTTGATTTTATCCCTACATTCCTTAAATACCAACTTCGCCATAACTAAGCCTGCATTTTACCACAAATCTTTGAAAAATGGAACAGGATTTTAGAGAACGGGCAATAGTTCCTCTATTTTCAATAATTCGCAATAATGCGACCATGATAACATCGGCCCAAATTTACCTCTCGGTAGATTCGTCAGACACTGTTTGACGAATTGGAAATGCTTGATAAAAAATTCTCATCATTTTGAACTATATCTCTCTGTTTATAATCTGTCATAAGCAGCGTCCTTTTTATTTTCCCATAATTTCCTTAAGAGAGGATCCTGGTCCAGATTAATAGTCAGGGCTGATAATTCTCTCCTCTCAGTTTCATGACGGAGACGTTCACGCACGCTTTCAAGGACATATTCCCGAATTGTTTCGCCATGAATAGCCGCGTATGTCTTTATTTGTCTATGTTCTTCAGGGAGCACATCAATACTTAACCTCTCCCGTGCCATACCTGTCTTTGCCATGTCTGTCACCTCCTATGAAGTTTACCTGCGGGCCAATAGTCTCAACAGATACGCCTTCTTCTCTTTAGATATTTCATTCCTTATCGTATTTGACCAGCTGGCAGTTCCATCTGCATATAGGACATTGTACCCGTCCCTGTGGGCAGGTGATACCTTTTCTGTAACCGCATTCATATCCACCATGAGCCAGGTCTTACCGGCGTCAGGCAGTGTATCCGGGCTTTTGCCATTGAGTTCATCGTTCCATATATAGGTTAGCCCTATCTTTTTCAAATCATCTGATACAGAAGGACAGACGAATATCTCACCAGGGACGCTTTGTGCTTTCAATATTACCTTGATGCTCTTCGTATCCTCATCGGGTTTTTCAGGAAAGAATTTTGCGTCAGGGAGTACGCCTGTATCTATAAGCATTGCCTGAATCACTGCGCCAACCTGTTTCAGCCGGTTCAGGCAGTCAGCCTCATACGCCCTGTTTTTGGCTTGAACATACGCCCCGGTTGATGCACTTGTCAGCAATGTGGTTACTAACAAAATTTCTGTGAGTGTAAAACCTTTATTTTTCATGGACATCACCTCTCGTGGTATACGGTTCCTGTTGACTCCTTTTGGATTTTCTCCATATCTAAAAGCGTCTGGGAATAGAGGCGGGCAGCCTCCTGGTAAGAACGTGCCTCATTTAAAAGGGCTGAATCTTCAGGGACTTTACCAGTTTCACCCTCTTTTAATCTATACAGCTCCCTCGCAAGTCCTTTCTTTTGCACCTCAGTAATCAATGCCTGATTTTTCTGGATACTGACCTGGTGCTTCCACCATAAGGATATGACTAATACTAAAATGATACTGCTCGTAACTGATAAGCCGATGCCTAAATGCCTTCTGAAACTCCTCTCAAAATATTCTGTTATGCTGGGTTTCCTGGCACGGACAGGCTCGTCCTTCGTATATCTGGTAAGGTCATCCAAAAGTTCCCCTGCAGACTGGTATCGTCCAGAGGGGGATTTTTCTATCGCCTTAAGGACTATCGCCTCAAGCCTCCCTGAAATCTTGCGATTGTGCTTCCTCGGTGAAGGCGGCTCTTGGTCCCTGATTCTGTTCATCAGGTCCTGAACGGTCTCGCCTTCTCCGACCTCAAATGGAACGTGTCCTGTCAACATCTCATAGAGTATTATACCGAGGGAATAGATGTCGCTCCTCATATCCACCTTTTCCCCGCGTGTCTGCTCAGGCGGCATGTATATAGGCGTTCCCAATATAGCGCCTGTAGCAGTCATCCTGTCTTTGCCTTCAGGCTTGACCAGTCCAAAGTCTGTAAGTAATGGAGCGCCGAACTCGTTTATCATGACATTGCCTGGTTTGATATCCCTGTGGACTATACCGTGTTCATGTGCATAATCAAGCGCCCTTGCCAATTGAATCGCTATCTCTATCGCCTCAGCCTCAAGGACAATCGCACCATCTTCTAATTTTTCTGCCAATGTCCTGCCATTTTCCACACACTCCATGGCGATATAATGGACAATACCCTCATGGCCTGTATCATAGACAGTGATGATATTAGGGTGTTTTCTCAATATCTTAGTCGCCTCTGCCTCCCTTTCAAAACGCTCTATGATGTTTCTGCTTATGAGCGGACTTTCCTCAATTAATTTTAATGCCACAATAGTTCCGTCACTCTCCTCTGCCTTATATACACTTGCCATCGCCCCGCTCCCTAAGAAACCTGTAACGCGGTATTTCCCTATAGAGCGGCCTATTAAAGGGATAGTTTTTCTGTCTTTTATCTCTGCATCAAATTTCGTCTTCTCTAAATCTTCTGCCATCCTACACCACTATGTTCGCCAATTTCCCGGGCACTATAATAAATTTTTTAATCTCTTTACCCTCAAGCCATTCTGATGTCTTCTTGTCTTTTAATACAACATCTTTCAATGCCGCTTCGTCAATATCTTGAGGGACAGTGACTCTTGACCGGACCTTGCCATTTATTTGAATCACTATATCTACAACATCCTGCTCCAGCACTTTAGGGTCATATATTGGCCATGGTTTCTTAAAGACAGAAGGTTCGTTTCCGAGCATCTGCCACATCTCTTCTGCAATATGCGGGGCAATTGGGGCGAGCATAAGAATGAGGCTTTCAAGGGCATGGCGGGCTACATTGAAGTGCCTCACAGCCTCTGGACTTTTATAGTCGCCTTCAGCACACATAATATAGGAATATAATAGATTCACCAGTTCCATCAGGGCACTTATAGCCGTATTGAAGTGGTGTCTTATGTGTATATCTTCTGTCCCGCGCTTGATGGTTAGGTGGGTTTTCCTGTATAACTCTGCCTCAGGCGGGGTCAATCCGCCAGTATCAATTGCTGCCCTTGGGACATTTATAAAATAATTCTTGTTCTCTATTACCTTTCTCCAGACCCTGTTCAAAAACCTGCTAGAACCCTCAATCCCCTGCTCATTCCATTCTATCTCAGCCTCTGGCGGTGCGGCAAAGAGGATAAAAACCCTTAGAGAATCTGCTCCGTATTTCTTTATCATGCTATCCGGGTCAACGATATTGCCGCGAGACTTTGACATGACAGCACCATCCTTAAGCACCATCCCTTGAGTCAACAGCCTCTTGAACGGCTCATCCAATCCGACCAGCCCCATATCCCGCAAGACCCTCGTAAAGAATCTGGAATAGAGCAAGTGCAGCACTGCATGTTCAATGCCGCCTATATACTGGTCAACGCCCATCCAGTAGTCAGCTGCCTCTTTGGCAAAAGGTGCAGTGTTACAATTGGGACTACAGTATCTAAGGAAATACCATGACGAATCCACAAAGGTTGCCATCGTGTCTGTTTCCCTTCTGGCAGGTTTCCCGCAGGCAGGGCATTTAGTATTTATAAACTCCTCAGATTTAGCAAGTGGACTGCCGCCCTCTCCTGTAATCTTAATCTCATCCGGCAGTCTAACAGGTAACTCCTTGAGAGGAACAGTAACTATGCCGCACCTCGTGCAATAAATAACCGGGATAGGTGTCCCCCAGTATTTCTGTCTTGATATTAGCCAGTCCTTAAGCCGCCAGTTGACTGTGCGTCTGCCTATCCCTTCAGATTCCATCCACGCAGCGATTTTTTCTTTGGCCTCTATATTTGGTATCCCGTTAAATGGACCTGAATTGACCTGCACGCCATCGCCTTCGTATGCCTCTTGCATAGTATCCGGAGTCAGGGTTGGACCCTCTGGCTGGATTACAATCCGCATGGGGAGGTTATGTTCCTTTGCAAATAGGAAATCACGCTGGTCATGCGTAGGGACAGCCATTATTGCACCAGTCCCGTATTCCATCAGGACATAGTCAGCGACCCATATTGGTATCTCCTCATTATTTACAGGGTTGATTGCAAACGAACCTGTCCACACGCCTTCTTTCTTAATATCCTCAGAAGTGCGGGTAATCTTGCTTTCTTCCTGGACCTTCTCAATAAATGCCAGAACCTTCCGCCTAGTCGGATGTTCCATTTTCTCTTCGGGTTTCCCTGACACCAATCTTTTGACCAAAGGGTGTTCAGGGGCAATGACTAAGTAGGTTGCTCCAAATATAGTATCAACCCTCGTAGTAAATACCGGGATAACCTCATTACTCCCCTTTAGACGGAAGAATATCTCAACGCCAAAACTTTTGCCGAGCCAGTTGGACTGCATCGTGAGGACCCTTTCAGGCCATTCTTTCAGGGTCTTCAAACCTTCAAGTAATTCCTCTGCATAGGCAGTTATCTTCAAGAACCACTGCTCTAACTCCTTCTGCGTAACCTTGGTTCCGCACCGCCAGCATTCGCCATTTATAACCTCTTCATTGGCAAGAGTGGTAGAACACGAACCGCACCAGTTCACAGATGCCCCTTTTTTGTATACCAGCCCCTTTTCGTACATTTTTATAAATATCCACTGGTTCCACCTGTAATAATCAGGACTGCACGTGGCGACCTCTCTTGTCCAGTCATAGGAAAAACCCATGTTCTTTAATTCCCTGCGCATCCAGTCTATACACTGCCAGGTCCATTCGGCAGGGTGGACGCCCCTTTTGATTGCCGCATTCTCAGCAGGCTGGCCAAATGCATCAAAGCCCATCGGATGCAGGACATTATAACCCTGCATCATCCAGAACCGTGCCAGGACATCCCCTATGGAATAATTCCGGACATGTCCCATATGGATTCTGCCTGAAGGGTAAGGGAACATCTCTAACACGTAATACTTTGGTCTGGATATATCCTCTGTGACCTTATACAGATTGTGGCTGTCCCAGTATTCCTGCCATTTGCGCTCTATCTCTTGAAATGGGTAAGTTCTCTCCTCTGTCATAAATCTCCTCAACCTTTTGCCATCTTTTTCACCACCGCTATATTCATCGGGTCGTCTTTTGGCGTTTTCTTAGGGGTCTCAAGAATATAGGGCAAATCTTTCAATTCAGGATGGTTTATAAACCTCTTTAATGCATCCAGCCCTATCTCTCCCTTCCCGATATGTTCATGCCTGTCTATCTTAGACCCAAGTTTTGCCTTAGAGTCATTTAGATGGACCAGTTTCAACCTATTTAATCCGGCTATGCTATCAAATTCCTTCAAAAGATTCTTAAGCCCCTTTTCAGTCCTGAAATCATACCCAGCAGTAAACGTATGGCATGTATCAAGGCATACTCCTAATTTGTCATTCTTCTTGACGCCATTAATTATCTTCCCCAGATGTTCAAATTTATAGCCAAGCGATGAACCAGAGCCTGCTGTATTTTCTAAAAGTATAGTAACGTCTTGTGGTGAGTTCTTTAATACCTCATTCAATCCGTCTGTAAATCTCTTTATACCCCAGTCATCTCCCCTGCCTCCGTGACTGCCTAAATGCGTGCAGAAATATTCTGCACCTAAAAGCCCTGCCCGCTCTATATCCTCTATGTAGGCAGATATTGACTTATTATACAATTTGTCATCGCCAGATGCAAGGTTTATGATATAAGGGATATGAACTATAACAGGAGAAATCTCTTTTTCTTTCCTTCTCTTTTTGAATTCTTCTACGTCAAGAGCGGACAATTTCGTTACCTGCCATCCGCGCGGGTTGCGGCTGAATATCTGCATAGTATTGCACCCTAACGATACAGCCCTGTCAATAGATTCGTATATAGAACCTGCTATAGATACATGTGAGCCTAATAGCATATTTTAATAAACCTTTAACCTCACGTATGCAAGCAAGAGTGCCACAATAACGATAAATGCCACCGGGCCTAAAAGCATCCTGTAGACTTTGGATAAATCAGCACCGAAGTACTCACCGGTCAGGACAAGACATAGATGGGTAGGCGATAACAACACGCCTGCATATCCCCCGACAAATGCCACCATAGAGAGGTTCAGGTTGACACTGCCCGTATTCATAAATGGATATAACACAGGGAATGTAATCCCTACGAAACCTGCAGTATCCCCTACCATAAGCCCTACAATGAAAGGTATTGCAAACAATATAACGTAATGGGGTATTCCTATCGTCTTAAGCTCCTCCGGTAGTATGGCAGAAGCCCCTGATACCGCCAATACTTCCTTGAATATCATTATGCCGAGTATCAAAAAGATTGTTCTGAAAGAAACACTTTCCTTCAATATCCGGATAGTCTTACCCCACTTCAGGTTTTCAAACAATATCAATAGAATAACAGTGCCGAGAAGGGCTATAATGAGCGGGACCTTTAATACAAAACAAGAGAATATGACAAGCAGAATAGGCCATATACTGAAAAAAAGCGTTTTAAGACTTGAGAATCTATTGATTTTATAATCAGTCTCTGGTTTATTAAGATACTCAATCTTTTTCAGGGCAAAAACCGTCCCGCCGAGAATGGCTGCCATTGTTAGAGGAAACTGCACCTTGATAATCTCACCCAGAGGAACACTCAGGAGACTTGAAACAAGGATTATCCCTGGATAGAGCGGGAAAATATATTCCCAGATGTGCCTGAACCAGTAGTTGAAAAACGTCCGTTTCTCTTTACTCAAACCCAGTCTTTTACCCACCTCTCCTGCCATAGGGGCTGAGACAAGTGCACCACCTGGCATAGGGAGTAAACCTATGATGGCAGGAACTATCGCCATAACTACCCTGTTATCCTGAATCAAAGATTCTAAGGAATTTACCAATGCATCAAAATTCTCTATTGCTTTCAGGATATTGCCCATAATAGTAATGAGCAAGACAACGCCAAGCAGGAGGAGGGTCTTTTTATCTATGCTTGCCTTACAGGCGGCGCGGGATATACTTATCAGGTCAAGTCCAAATAAAATCCCCAGTAAGAGCGCCCCTGTCAAAAGCGCAATCCCAAGCCCTATTCTCTTCCTCACCATAAAGATGAGGATGGCAAAGACGAGAATTACCTTTAATAATGCCGGCATAATAAAATATCATATCAAAGCCATAAATATTTGTCAATTAGAAAACCCTTACTCTTCTTTTCCTTTGTCCACAACTTTCCCTTCCACATCTATGGCGTCGCGATATCCCGGATTGCGTCCGGAACGGGATTTGTAGAAGCGAACATCTACATTTCCCTTCGGGCTGATTAATAAATTTAGCAGGAAACTGATTATGCTGAACCACAGGGCGCCCCAGAAGGCGTACCAGAAATTGACTATATGGAAACCTGTGACAAGTTTAGAAACCAGATAAAAGAGGGCGCCGTTAATGATGAGCGTGAATAGTCCCAGGGAAATGATATTCAAAGGCAGGGTGAAAAGGATAACGAACGGCTTTAAAAACACATTGATAAGACCGAGCACGAGCGCAGTAATAATGGCAGTTTCCCATCTGTCAACATTTATACCATGGACAATATGGACTACTGTGAACAATGCGATGATATTCACACACCACTTTATTAAAAAACCCTTCATCTGTCTTTTTTTACCTTCCTATATCCCAATATAAAGATTATAGCAAAAAAAACAATCAAATTAAGTTCCAGTAATTCCTTGACATATTCGCTGTCCCCAAACGCCCTGACGTCCTCCCAGATTTCTATTGCACTCACTGCGATAATTACCCCGATTAAAGAAGGGATCTCTTTTTTTACCCCTGGCCATTCTAAAAATAGATAATCTCTAACATCTATTCTAAACAAAGCAAGGATATTGGGAAAATACCCTGGAACTTTTTCACAATAAAGCCGGTATTCATCGCCAAAATATTTACTTAGTTCCTTCTCTTCTTTGTTAATCTGCGGGATGTAAATCAATAAAAAGATAGAGAAGAACAATAGAAACACCCACCATTTAAAAATAACAAGGATAACCCCCAGACCAATTAAAAGTGTCCCAAAATACATGGGGTTCCTTATCAAACTATAAAGTCCGTCCGTAATCAATTTTTTACCATTGCAGGATTTCTTTGCTTTCAAGCCCCTCGCCGAAATGCGAAATAAAAAACCGAACAGTAATATTGTTACTCCTAAGGCATCAAAAAACTCATCTAATGCCTCCCTCTTCCAATTCTGAAACAGGAATTTAGATAACAAAAGAGATGCAGTCATTGCCAGGAAAATCAAAAAGTTCTGAAACCGGACACGCTTTTTCATTTTATCTATGATATTACACACTGCTGGTTTTGTCAATCTTAAAATACCCATTGACAAATAAGGTAAAGAGATGTTATATTATTAGGAAGAAGAGGGGGAAATATTATGAGCTTAAAAGGCGAAAAGGTGCGGATAGTCTGCATAAAATCTTACGAAGAAGAACCCCTGGACGTCATCAGGGGAACAGTCACAGATGAATGGCCCACAGGGCTTAAGGTAAGCGGCAGGCACTGCCAGAAGATTATGGAGGAATCCCTGGGCAGGATGATAGAGAGACCTGTTGACGAAGAGACAAAGGTGATGTTTGTGCCTTTCTCTTCAATTAAATTCTGCGAGATAATAGTAGAAGGGAGCAAATCTGACATGATTGACAGGCAGGTTAAGATGGGAAAACCGCTTACAGGCAGCGAACTAAAAAAAGGGGGAAGCATATAAGCCTGCCATTAAAACCTATCTTAAAGAGTTTTCTCAGCCTCATTTATCCGAATAGGTGTGCAATCTGTAAGATTGACATTGCACCTGACAGGGATAACCCTGTGTGTGAGGAATGCTGGAGCAGGGTAAAAAGAAACCTCCCGCCATACTGCCTTAAATGCGGAAAGAGTATCCCGGAATTAAAGGTAGTCTGTGCAGAATGCCAGAAGGGTTCTAATTATCATTTTACAAGGTCATGGGCAACATGTCATTACGATGGCGTATTGAGGGAGTGTATCCACACCCTGAAGTATAGGGGCAAGGTCCATCTTGCCAGACCCCTCGGTCAATTGATGGCAGATTTTGCTAAGGACCATTTAAATGAGATTTCAATGGATATGATAATCCCTGTCCCGCTGCATTCGTCAAAGAAGAGGGAGCGGGAATTCAACCAGGCTGAACTCTTGTCCCATGGTGTGTCAAAGGCGCTGCATCTGCCCATTGTCACAAATAACCTGAAGCGTATAAGACCAACCCAGCCTCAGAGTAATCTTGATAGTAAAGAAGAGAGGCTCGCAAACATAAGAGACGCCTTTAAATTAACTTCTCCTCCAAAACTCACTGGCAAGAGCATACTATTAATAGATGACCTGTTTACCTCCGGGAGCACTGTGAATGAGTGTTCCAGGACCCTCCTTGACGGCGGGGCACAAGAGGTGGTAGTCCTTGCATTGGCAAGAGGGTGAGGAATTTTATTTATGCGCATATTAAAATCTTATGTATTAAAAGAACTGATATTGCCTTTTTTTCTCTCCTTTGTGGTATTCACTTTCATCCTTTTAATGGGAAACCTATTCAAAATAGTTGACCTTGTCATTAGAAAGGGAGTGGATATCAGTTCCATACTGAGCGTCTTAGCCTGTCTTATCCCTTACGTGATGAGTTTTACAATCCCCATGTCATTACTTACCGGAACGCTCCTTTCCTTCGGAAGATTATCCTCTGATAACGAGATTATGGCTATGAAGACACACGGCGTCCGCCTGGACAGTGTCATTTCGCCTGTAGTCTTAATAGGCGTCTTATTAAGCCTCATATCCCTGATATTCAATGATAAGGTCTTACCTGTGGCATACGCTAACTCCAAGAAGATTGTCGTGGAAATCGGCGTCCGAAACCCCACAGCCTATTTAGAGCCTGGCAGTTTCATAAGAGGATTCAAAAACTACGTGATATTCATCTATAAGATTGATAAAAATAAATTATTTAACGTGAGGGTCTATGAAACCAAAATCACTGGTTTGAACAGAACCATTATCGCCAAGAGAGGGGAATTCCGCTCTGACTTGAAGAATAGAAAACTTTTACTTAAACTTTTTGACGTAACTACAGATGAGCCTGACCCAAATGACCCGACCAACTTTTATAAAGTAAAGATAGCCTCACAGGACCTGATATTAGAATTGGACGAAGGCACCTCATCTAAAGAGAAGAATTTCAAGGAAATGACCATAGGGGAATTGAAAGAAAAGATAGTGGAATTGAAAAGACGCCGCGTGGATACCAGTCCCTTAGTCACAGAAGTTCAGAAGAGGTTTTCGCTCTCCTTTGCCAGTCTTGCATTTGTCCTGATAGCATTACCATTGGCAATCAAGACAAAGCGGCAGGAAAAATCCATAGGGTTCGGCATAAGTGCGGCAGTTATTTTATTCTACTACATACTTTTAGCAGCAGGAGAGGCAGTGTCAACAAAAGGGTTCGTCCATCCCTTTATAGGAATGTGGGCAGGAAATATCATATTAACCATGACGGGAATATTCCTGTTATATAAAACCCGTTAGAAATAAATTTCTAACGGGTCAAGGTGTTATAGAGGCTGAGCGTAAATATGAAGATAATAGACAGATATATTATAAGGGAATTTGTCCTGCCGTTTTTATATTGCATCGTTATATTTATTTTCCTATCTATTATCACAGACCTCTTCGGACGCCTTGATGAAATACTCAAGAATGAAGTAGGACTTCCTGTAGTAATACGTTACTATTTTGCATTTACGCCTATAGTATTCGTTCAGGTATCGCCAATATCCGTCCTTCTTGCCACCCTCTATTCATTGGGAAGGTTAAACAGGCATAATGAGCTTATAGCATTAAAGTCGGCTGGTTTAAGCCTCGTCCGGCTCATCGCCCCGCTTATCTTTACGTGCATATTTATATGCCTCATGGTATTTCTTGCAAATGAGAAGCTCGTCCCGCAAGCTACCCTCACATCTTATCTCTTGAAGGAGGAAAAGATAAACAAGGATAATAAAAAGAAAACGGACAGGCTGCTCTTTAACCTGGGATTTATTGGAAAAGACAACAGGCTGTTTTACATCTCCTGCTTTAACGCCTCCAGGAATATAATGGACGGCATAGAGATTCAGGAACAGGATGAGAAAAACCAGCTCAAGAGAAAGATAAAGGCAAGTTCGGCTGCATGGGAAAGGGGAAGGTGGAAATTCCGGGGGGTGAATATATACAACTATCAAGATGAAAATTTAATGGGCGGGCCGGAGACAATCACCGAGACTGTATTGGACATCCCTGAGACGCCCAGAGATTTTCTAAAGGTGGAAAAGGAACTTGATTTTTTGAGTTGGACAGAACTCAAGGAAAAGATAAAGGCGTTCTCATCACTCGGTGACGAAGTCGTCCGGACATGGAAGGTATTTCTGCATTACAGGGTATCGTTCCCTTTTATGAGTCTCATAGCGATGGTAATCGCCATACCATTTGCCCTGACAGGACCTAACGTCCGAAGCGGCGGTGTCTTTACAAGTGTAGGGGTATGTATAATACTCAGCCTTGCATTTATAGGCGTTACGCAGACAAGCCTTGTCCTCGGCAAGCAGGGATTCTTACCCCCTGCATTTTCTGCATGGTTTTCTCATATCATATTCGGCACAGCCGGCATTATTATGATAGCAATGTCGCCGAGATAATTCTTCATTCAGCTAACCAAACAGCCGGGAGTAATCTGTTTATCAGGCACAATCAGGGAAAGGGCAGGACCATCCTTGACGGCAAGTACCATACCTTTACTTTCCACGCCCCTTATAACGGCAGGTTCAAGATTATCCGCTACAATGACCTGCCTGCCGATAAGTTCTTCTGTGGTATAGTGTAGTTTAATGCCGGCAACAATATCCTTCTCCTCACTGCCTGTAGAAATAGTCAGGATATAAAGCCTGTCAGCAGAGGGATGTTCCTTTACCGCTTTTATAGTCGCCACCTTCAATGCCAATCTTTTAAATTCATCAATTGAAATTGTCATAAAATCTGCTCCTTCCCTGGTAATGTGTAACGGAGACCTTCAGGTCTCCAAATCTATTCCCCTAATATTTTCACAAGAACCCTTTTGTTCCGCTGGCCATCAAACTCCCCATAGAATATCTGCTCCCATGGACCAAAGTCAAGTCTCCCTTTTGTCACAGCTGCAACTATCTCTCTACCCATAATCGTCCGCTTAAGGTGTGCATCTGCATTGTCCTCCCCTGTCAGATTATGCTCATACCCTTCATCTTTTCTATAAGGGGCAAGGACTTCAAGCCACTTTTCAAAATCCCTGTGAAGCCCTGACTCATCGTCATTGATAAAGATACTCGCTGTAATGTGCATCGTATTAACAAGACACAATCCCTCTTTAATTCCGCTTTTCTTCAGAGCATCTTCAACCTGCGGGGTAATGTTTACAAACTCCCTCTTCTTTTTTGTATTAAGGACCAGATATTCTGTGTAACTCTTCATCTGCCACCTCCCTGAAAAAACTATTGACAACTGCATATTAAAAATATAAAATGAAGTAGTAATAACCTTTATACCAGAAGGGGAACGAAAAATCAAGTCTTTTTATAGTTGTAGCCGGTCGCCCGTCCGCCTCAGGCGGAGGTTTATCCGGCCTTAAAAGAGGGGGGAATAGAATATGGTGACAAAAAGGTTGGTTTTAATCGCAGAATTTGTTTTTTGCATATCATTTGCAGTCTTTCAATGTCCTTCATCTAATGCAGAAGAGGGTTTGCCTTTACCCGTAACCGGCTATCACAAGAGAAATGCACCTGTAATGGGAGAAGCATGGTCAGAGGCAGGAGCAGGTTATTATGACCCGAGGGCTTATAAGCCTCCAAAGGTTTCCAAGGAAGCAGAGGGTAATACCGACTGTGTGGGATGCCATATAAAACTTACAGGCAGGGCGGTTGAAGACTGGAAAGAGAGCAAACATGCAAAAAATGGGGTAACCTGTTCTGAATGTCATGGAATACACCCTGATGTGAAGATGCCTCTGCCAGAGACCTGCGGGACATGTCATGAAGAGAGACTTGTCCAGTTCAATGCGGGAAAGCATGGCAGATACGGTTTTACAAGTCATGAGAAGGCAGGAAGAAGGCTTGCACAGTATGAGGAGATGAAGGAACTCGGCTGCGGCTCTTGCCATAACGTGCAGTATAAATGCGATTCATGCCATACGAGGCATAAATTTGACGTGAGAGAAGCAAAAGACCCTGGTTCCTGCGGCACATGCCACATGGGGCCTGACCATGCACAGAAGGAATATTATGAATCCTCAAAACACGGGGTCTATTTTGCACTTGAGGGCAAAGGATTTGAAGATGGCGGAAGGGTTCCGACCTGCGTTACCTGTCATATGCCAGGCGGGGACCACAATGTGAGCCACGGAATAACAATCGGAGGCGCTTCCCAGGGGAAATTCATAGGGGAAAAAAACAGCGGGGACAAATATTCTCTGAGCCCAGCAGGTATTACGATGAACGAGATTACTAAAGAGGAGTTTATAAAAGAGAGAAACAATATGGTGGCAGTATGTAAGAACTGTCATTCAGAGAGGTTCGCAAGGCATAAACTCACTTCTGCTGATGCTGTAAAAATAGCAAGCGATGCAATAGCAGGCGAGGCGATAAAGATAATAAGGGCCCTGTATAAGGATGGACTTTTAAATCCGATGCCTAAAGACCGGCCTGAAAACCCGGCAGGTTTGGGGAATCAGTTCCCGGGCGAGCCTTTATGGCTCACAGGCCATCAGCTCTATGAGCAGACATCAGAAATAGAGGCGAAATTCTTCAGGATGTATAAGTTTGACCTCATCCATACGTGGAAAGGGGCTTACCACTTTGCACCGGACTGGACCCACTGGTATGGAAATGCGCCGATGAAACTAAGTCTTTCAGAGATTATCGGGGAAGCAAATAAACTGCGAAGGCTGAATGCCCTTGAGGAAAAGGAGAAAATCAAGCCCCTCATCCCTGAAATCCCAGGCGGCGAATAAGTAATTTGTTATCATTCTGCTGAAGAAAAAGAAGAAATGCTTCTATGCTTAGAATCGGAAATCTTAAATTAGCATCCAATATTATGCTCTCCCCTATGGCAGGGATAAGCGACCTGCCTTTTCGCCTGCTTAACCGCAAATTCGGCTGCAAATTCGCCTTTGTGGAAATGATTGATGCCCGCTCCCTTAGCTACAAAAGCAAGAAAACCCGGTCCATGCTCTCTACGAATCAAAAGGACAAACCCTTAGGGGTCCAACTATTAGGCTGTGAACCAAATTTCATTCAAAGGGCTATGGACATTCTTCAAATATATGAGTTTGACCTTCTGGATTTTAACTCGGCCTGCCCGGTCAAGAAAGTAGTCCGCCGCGGCGAAGGCTCGGGACTGCTTAAAGACCCCAGGAAGCTAAGCCAGTTACTGAAGATAATAGTTAAGGATTCCAGGGTTCCGGTAACGGCAAAAATCCGCGCCGGCTGGGACAGCAACTCCATCAACGCCAAAGAAGCCGCGCTCTACGCCCAGGGTGCCGGAATAAAAGCCCTGTTTATCCACGGCCGGACTAAAGAGCAGGGCTACAGCGGAAAGGTGAATTATAAAATAATCAAGGCGGTAAAAGATGCCCTGGAAATCCCGGTTATTGCCAGCGGAGACGTCCTTTCCGCTGAACTGGCCAAAAAGATGTTTGATGAAACCGGCTGTGACGGAATAACCGTAGCCCGGGGAGCATTAGGCAATCCCTGGATATTCGGGGAAATTAATGAATTCCTAAAAAACGGAAAAGCAGCTGTCCGCCCCGACCTCAAAGAAATAGCCAAAACAATACTTGAACACCTGGATTTATGTATTGATTTTTACGGAGAAAGAATCGGAGTGATAATATTCCGCAAGTTTATCGGCTGGTATACCAAAGGATTGCGTAAAGCCCTACCCCTGCGCGAAAAAGCCTCCCGCGCCAAAACCAAAGAAGAAATCGTTAATCTTACCCGGGAATTCTTCCGCGTAAGCTAAAATGATAGGAATTTAGTTTTTTCCATGATTAGTTTCGCTCCAAATATTGATTAGATACCAACTTCAATTGTACCCTTCCTATCTCCGGGCATTTTCTATCAACGGTTGGCTTAATAACAATTCCTTCACGTATGTTATTGGCATCTTGTACCAGGCTTGGTCCGTCAGCGAGACTTCTCACTTTACTTTCACTAAATCCAGTAATATCAATAATAGGGACCCATGGTAAATTTTTACCAATTTCCCTTGCAGTAATCCCATCTATCCACCAATCGTTCTTGAGCAAGTCAAATATCGCAAAGGAGATACGACCTTTGTCATGTCCATATTTCAAATCCTGCACAGAGCCATATACCTCTCCGTAAATCGTAATATCAGGATACTGGCGGCAGAATTCAGTGAGTTCAGGATGCCTCTTTATGACCTTCCACCAGATTATATCGTCCCTTTCTTTCTTCCACTCATTTCTTGACCCTGCATACATCCTTCCTTCAACCCAGCAAAATCTTCCACAACTTCCATGCAATTTTTCAGTTATGATTATATCCTCACCATCCACGAAAAGGTTTGGGTACCTGTTAAAATGCTCAACATCGTAACCTGGGTGATAACCTACAGGGGGGGTTTCTGTCTCACCACCTGTTGACATAGGCTCAGGAGGTTCATAGTGAGTAATACTTAACATATCCATGACATCATCGCCTTCTTTAGAACCTTCTGGTGCTGGAATAAGCAATCCCTGAGACACAATACCTCTTAATTTCTTTACCTTAATCCTCCTATGCTCACCGAGAAATGTAAATTGCTGATTCTCAGGCACAATGCTATCAGGTTCAATATATGCAGCTAAATCACCAACCTTGAATTGTCCCTTTTTGATACAACATGTCCATCCTCTTATCTTAACTATCTCAAGTCTATCTGCATTAGGATGTAGATGTATCTCGTTAATCTTTACAACCTCTACCCTGTGGCTACTCACATTGCCTCCTCTTGGCTCCTTATATCACTTAATTGTCAGGGAATTCGCAATTTTTCGTGCCAGCGAAGATGGAACACCGCTTTTTGTATTTTAATTATACCGTAAAACTACTTTTTGTGATACCCGTTTTTGGAATAGCTACTTTTTGTATATCAATATTGACAAAAGTTGAAAATTGAAACTCTTTGCCATTTAATTCAGGCATCTTGTAAAAGCTCAATCTTTGTCCGCAATAATTTAATCTTTTTACCTAATTTATTTTCTTGACTATTTTCCCCTTCCTAATTGGCGGAGAGAGCAGGATTCGAACCTGCGATGGCCTCATCAGCCATGGACGCTTTCGAGGCGTCTGGTTTCAACCACTCACCCATCTCTCCTATATTTTAAATATTTATTAAATCTTAATAAATATTTTGGATTATTTGTACCTATCTCTTTAAAATATCTGTCTATGTCTTTTTTCCTATGCAGAAAAATACGACCATCATTACTGGTAATGGGATTAAGATCCATTGTTTTTAAAATGTTATAAACTGATTTTAATAATGGCAAAGAGTGATTTGTAAAACACATAGCAAAATTACAATATGTTTTTTTAGATACTTTATGTTTATATAAATAAAATGAGCCATCTGTATCTATTAACCCTCTAAGGCAAGCAATTTTATATTCTTTCTTTGATCTAATCCATTTGGGAATATCAACTTGATTTGCAACTTTATTTCCCTCTTTTAAGCCTCTATCAATAAGAAATTCAACGAGATTTCTATTGGATACAAGTACAGTAGCGCCTTTATCGCTGCCATCACGGCATATCGAAGAATTTAAGTTAAACAGTATTTTTATTAACCTTTGAATGTGTTTTGCATAAGCATAATCTGTCTCTATATTGAACGCAATCCCTAATTGGGTTTTATTGCTTTTTATATAACCATCACCGAGCATCGCGCCCATAAATTCTGATAATTCAGAAGAGTAATTGGGGACATTTATTGGTATTCTTAATTTTAGGCCAAACATTTTAGCAAATTTGGGATCCTCACGAAATTTCCTTGTAGTAGTAAGACCTCCTTTTCTTCTACCTTCCGGTGTTCCTGGACTCCCATATAGTTCATTACGTCTTATTGCTCCCAATCTACTTGCCTTCTTAGTGCTCCAATGTTCTGGTAATACTACAAGGGTTTTAGGAACCGGAATATTTGAAATTTTATGTAATTTCAATAAGCACTCATAACTCATATTATATTTTTCCCTTCTCCAATCCCTAAGAGTTCTATCGCAAATTTTACTTATTCGGGCAACTTTATGCCAATTACCATCAAAATATTTAGCGACTAGACTTAAGAATTTCTTCTGTTGACCTTTATTAAGTTTTACTCTAGACATAAATTTTAACCATAAAAATAAGTGGCGGAGGGCGATGGATTCGAACCCCCATAGGTGTTATATTTTACTTTTAAACAAGTTTAGGGCTGTCTAATCCTTTGCTATCACCCTGTTTCTAAGGATGCCTATATTCTCTATACGCACTTCCACTATATCGCCAGGCTGCAGCGGCCCTATGCCTGAAGGTGTGCCAGTGGTAATTACGTCTTGAGGGAGCAGGGTCATGACCTTAGAGACAAAGCTTACTATATCGCGAACCTTAAAAATCAACTGGCTGGTAGATGAGGACTGCCGCAGATTGCCATTCAGATAGAGCTCTATCTTCAGATTATCAGGGTCTATCCCATTTACAATATATGGGCCAATCGGGCAGAATGTATTAAATGATTTGGAGCGCGTCCACTGGCCATCCTTCTTCTGTAAATCCCGTGCAGTTACGTCATTAAGACAGGTATAGCCGAGTATATGAGAGGCGGCATCTTCCGGCTTTATATCCTTGATGCTGTCTTTAATCACAATCGCCAGTTCTGCCTCATAATCAACACGTTTGGACATTGGGGGATAAACTATCTCTTCTTCAGGACCTATAACTGCGCTCGCAGGCTTCATGAAAAGGCAGGGCTCATCAGGTATAGGCATATTAGTCTCTCTGGCATGGTCACGATAATTCAGGCCAAGGGCTATTATCTTGTTAGGAGAGCATGGAGAAACTAATTTCAAATCTCTTAATTCAAATTTCTTCCCCGTATGCTGAAATTTATCAAAAGGCGTTCCTATAATCTCTTCTACCTTACTGCCATCCAAAATCCCGGATTTTATTGTTTTCCCGTCCCTGAATTTTAGATACTTCATGCCTCCTCCCATCTTCTGTATTTCTGGCGGAGGGCGAGGGATTCGAACCCCCATGGGTTTTACCCCGGCGGTTTTCAAGACCGCTGCCTTACCGATTAGGACTAGCCCTCCAGAATCACAGTTTTAAGTTTATCACACCAGAAAAATAATATCACTTTGGATAGAATAAGTCAATTCTAAAAATATGTTATCGGATTTTTATAATTTTTATTCGAAAAGTTCTTTATACTCGCCATATCCTTCTTTATCCAAATCTTCCTTTGGAATAAAACGGAGAGATGCAGAATTCATGCAATAACGAAGCCCGGTCGGGCGGGGTCCATCCGTAAATACATGTCCAAGGTGAGAATCTGCATGTTTACTCCTGACTTCTGTTCTTACCATGAAAATACTTCTGTCTGTTTTCTCCACTATATTCCCCGGTTCAAGAGGTTTGGTAAAACTGGGCCATCCTGTTTCGGATTCAAATTTATCAAGGGAACTAAAAAGAGGTTCTCCGGAAATTATATCAACATAAATCCCTGCTTTCTTATTGTCCCAGTATTCATTATCAAATGGTTTTTCTGTCCCATTTCCTTGTGTAACTTTATATTGTATTGGTGTCAATCTCTTTTTTAGTTCTTCTTTGGCTGGCTTTTTATATCCTGAAAACCTATCTCCAGGATGTTCGGTCTCAGTTTTGCCACGCCATATATCCTGCAGGTATAGGTCACGGCCTGAATTATGTCTATAGATTTTATATTTCATTGAGCTTTTCTTATAGAAATCCTGGTGATATTCCTCTGCCTTATAAAATTCAGATGCCTTAATAATTTCTGTGACAATAGGTTTCTTGTATCTTCCAGATTTAGCCAGTTCTTCTTTTGATTTCTCTGCCAAACCTTTTTGTTCCTCATTGTGATAAAATATAGCCGTCCTGTATTGTGTCCCCTTGTCAACGAATTGGCCGCTTTCGTCAGTAGGGTCTATCTGCCTCCAGAATACATCAAGAAGTTCTGAATATTTTACTTTAGACGGGTCGTATGTGATTTGAACAGCCTCTGCATGGCCGGTCCTTCCAGATGAGACCTCTTCGTATGAAGGGTTCTCTTTATCCCCGCCTGTATAACCGGATGTAACATCTATCACCCCTTCTAATTGCTCAAAAGGCGCTTCCATGCACCAGAAACACCCTCCGGCAAATGTGGCCTTTTCAAATTTTGTATCTGGATACAGGATTGATTGGAGCATAAGCATTATAAGTAATGTAATTAAACCCTGGAAAATTTTTGGCATTTCCCCTCTAAAACTTTACCTCTAACTTTTATATATTCCATTATAGCCCTTATCAGTTTTATTTATCTTTTCAAAGATTAACTGGGTTATTCTCGCATTCTGTTTAAGTCTTAAGCCATTTGGATTTTCAACTACGAGTATAAATTCACTTTTACCTTTAAATCCTGCATCCCATACGCCGTTTTGCGTAAAGGCGCCCATTCTTAAAAGAGAAGTCCTCGGAAATGAAATGGCAATCAAATCGTTGGGAATGTTCACTATTTCATTTGTCCTTATCTTGTAAGCACCTTCTTTTAAATTCCACCAGCCGAATTTGTCTTCTGGTTTCTCTTTCTGTGGCAAGATTTCTTTACCTTCAGGAACGATTCTTTCCTTATTAGAAAAGTCTAATGCCCCGGCAGTATCAAATCCATACACACTCCCCACTGTCAAATCAAACCCATTAGGCGTAAGTTGAACATCAAGGTTGATATAATCAGTAACCAACCCTTGTTCTTTTATCAGTCTTTCTAATTCTTCTCTGTTAAGCATCACCGCTATACCTCAAGACCATTTTCTTTGAAACTAAAATAACTGTCTCCCCCAATTATAATATGGTCTAACAAAATAATATCTACTGTTTTTAGAGCATCTCTTATAATTTTGGTTACCTTACAATCATCTTCTGATGGATTCAAAGATTCACCAGGATGATTATGGGCAATAATAACGTTAGCCGCATGATTGGACAATGCCCGCTCAGCAATCTTTCTTGGATAAATTACGGATTTATTAACTGTCCCTGTCTGCATGGTTTCTATTGCTAACAAACGATTCCTATTATTCAAAAATATAGTTTTAAATTCTTCGTCATGTGCCCCTTTTAGAGAAGCCATCCATTCAGCCCGCCTGTTTTATATTTTTCCTTAATTCTTTTTCGGTGACCTATATAATCTGGTTTTAATGTGTTATTCATTCAACATTGTTAAATGGAGTAATAATTTCCCTGCAATTGGGACAACGAAAGCGACTATTTTTCATTTCTTTAAATTTTAATCCGGTATCTTTATAAGGTGATTTTTTAAATACGGTAAATAGCCTTCCATTAATATCCACATCTTCCATAAGTCCACATTCTGGACATTCAATCAATTCACGGTCGTCTGTAAACATTCCGAGTTTCTTTGCTTTTTCTTTAAGTTTCACAATCTCATTAGCAAGTTTAAATAGTTTTTTATTCAAAATTTAGAATAGGTAAAGATTTTTGGGCAAATATATTCGGTTTTAAATTTCAACATATTCAACCGCCTTGAAAACCCTGTTCAGATCATCAAGGGTTTTCTGGATGTCAAAGGACTTTTGTTCGTTAAGAGTCAATACAGGAAATAATTCATTCTTAACCCTTGTTTTCATTTCCTCAATTTCCTTATCTGTTCTGCCTAAATTAACCCAATACTTGCTCAAATCAGAAGAAAAGCCATCCTCTTTAAGTTTTTTTCTGAAAAGTGTTAAAAGTTCTTTGTCACTGAAATTGAAATCTTCTTTTAACAAATATCCGATATCATAAAAATCTCTTCCTGCAATGGTCTTTCTTGTAGCGGCTGCTCTTAACTTTTCTGCAACGAGCTCTTTTAAAGCGAGACAGTTAACACTACCGCCATCAAAAAGAGGTTCTTTTGTAAAAGGGTGAAGGAATTTATGATTAACCTTTTTTGTACCAGTAGGCAGAATCGGATTAAACCTCAAGCCAATTTCAAGTTTGATTGATTCTTTCCTGTTCAGCACAACAGAGTCATATTCAAGGTAATAGATGTATTGAGTGGATTCATTGTGACCCGCTTTATCAATATCTTCAATACTCATGCCCAGATTATTCAAGAAAGACTTGATGGATTCCTTTATCGGTTTAATGACATTTTTTCTTATAGTTCTTGTTGGATTATCTACAGGCAGTTTAAGGGTAAAATCCAAATCTTCACTTAAACGATAATGTGAATAATAAATTTTACTAAAACAAGTTCCCCCTTTAAATATCAGGTTACTGCTAAGTTCATTTGTTTTTGAGAGAACAATCGTTATGTAATAATCCTTCTCAAGCAATCTTACCGGAAAACCCGCTTGTGCCGATACTCTTTCTAATATTTTAAAAAATTCTTCTTTGTTATTATGCAACATTCTCTATTACCATCCATTTTTTATTGACTTTTCCTTTCCTTGATTCTGCCGGGTAAAGGTTAATCAACGAGGTTTTCTTGGCCCTCTTTAATAAGGGTGACAGTTGCCTGTCAGGTATCCCACTTTGTTCAAGAAAAAATCCTATTCTCTTTAATGTTGAGAGACTGGGAAATTTAAGTACATAACCTATAAATTTCTTAATATCTATCTCTCCATTCTTCACTTGTTCTTGTAAAATCTCAAATGCCTTATTTAAACCTCCTACCGGTTCCGGGAAATAAATTAAGTCAACCAATGTTCTTTCTCTATCACTGACTATAACCTCTGCATCCTTAATTTTAATTTTCTGTAGCCCAAACATTCTCTTTGTGGAAATCTTGACCATTTTAAATTGGATATTACTTATTGTTTTTTCCTTCTGCAATGAAATATTAAGAATATACATAACCTGAAAGAGTTGTTCTGTAAGACCATAATAGTTATACATTGTTGAATACCCAATATAGTAATTCCCTTTCGGGAAGAAAATGGGAGGTATAAGAAATTCGCTTATATTACTTCCTGCCGGTCCTGCCTCAAGCGGAGAATAGAAATATACGCCTTTCTTTATTTTTTTAAGTATTTTCCTTTTATTAAGCCGATAGAGAATTTTTTCTCTCACTTTTTGAGGAAAATTAAAATAATCATCAAATTGTTTGCGAGTTATTATGGAAACCTTTTCATAGGCAAGACGAGATATAACATCCACCTCTCTGGGGCTTATATATTGTTTTGTATTTTTTTTCATAATTCTTCCTTTTTAAGAGAATATAATAAATTTTTATACAATACTTATTCTACTCTTTTTCAAAGATTTGTCAAGCACGTTTTTATTTTCTGAGAAAGGAAGAACCCTATTCATATTACCTCTTATTCAGCCTATGCACTAAATCTTTAATCTCTTGCAACCTATCCTGCCCATACAAGCATGAGAAGGCAATGTTATTGTGGAGTAAAGGGTCTGCATCAGGCAGAAGGACTGACCTTTTATAATCAGGTTATAAGGAATCTTAAAATTTTTCCTTGTGCATAACCTCGTTTATCCCCCTTTTATCATGTGTTGTTGGCGTATTTAAGGGATAACCGACAGGCAAAAGGCTTATCAATTTATATGTAGATGGGACATTTAAAATCTCTTTAATCTCGTTACAATACGGTTTTTTATCTCCTGCTACCCAACAGGAACCGAGACCTACTGCATGAGCGGTAATGAGAATATTCTCTGTTGCGGCACTGCCGTCTTCAAGATAGTATTTGGTATCTTTACAAAATACTGCTATGCATACAGGGGCGTCTGCAATAAACGAGCCATAATTTGCAAGCCGTGCTATCCTTTCCCGTGTCTCTTTGTTTGTGACAACAACAAATTCCCACGGCTGGACATTGTTTGCTGTAGGTGCCAATCTGCCGGCATTTATTAGTTTATTGATTAATTCGTCCGGAACCGGTTTCTGGCTAAACCGTCTTACGCTCCTTCTTGTAGTAATGGCTGTTAAGGCATCCATTATGACTTCTTTATAACCTCTAATCCATCCATGTAAGGTCTTAAGACCTCAGGGATGGTGATACTCTTATCAGGGTTTTGATAGTTTTCTAACAGGCATATAACTGTCCTTGCAAGTGCTACGCCAGAGCCATTTAATGTATGGACATATGCCAATTTATTTGACTCTTTATCCCTGAACCTGATATTTGAACGCCTTGCCTGAAAATCTTCAAAGTTACTGCAGCTTGAGACTTCTAAATGTGCCCCTGCCCCAGGCGCCCATGCCTCTATGTCATAGCATTTAGATGCGGCAAAACTCAAATCCCCGGTAGAGAGAATGGAAATCCTGTATGGTAAACCTAACAACTGTAGGACTTCCTCAGCATTTTTTAATAATGTTTCATGCTCGTCGTAAGAGGTCTGGGGTTTGACAAACTTCACCAGCTCAACCTTATCAAACTGATGAACTCGTGTAAGCCCCTTGGTCTCCTTACCGTATGCCCCTGCTTCTCTCCTGAAACAAGGCGTATAGGCTGTATAGTATATAGGCAGGTCTTCTTCTCTTAGGACCTCATTCGCATGGATATTTGTAACAGGCACCTCTGCAGTAGGTATTAGAAAATAGTCGTCATCTTTCAGTTTATACATATCCTCTTCTAACTTTGGTAACTGGCCTGTCCCTGTCATGCTCCTGCGATTTACCAAAAGAGGAGGTGATATTTCCTTATACCCATGCTTTTTTGTATGGAGGTCAAGCATGAAATTGACAAGAGCCCTCTCTAATCTCGCCCCTTCTTTCTTAAACAGGGCAAATCCGTGTCCGGTAATCTTTGCTGCCCTCGGGAAATCTATAATATCCAATTCCTGTGCTAATTCTATATGCGTTAGTGGCTTAAAATCAAATGAGCGTTCTTTACCCCATGTCTTGACTACCTTATTTGCAGATGCATCAGGCCCTACAGGGACAGAAGAATGGGGTATATTTGGGATTAGGTATAAAATTTCATCTATTTTTTGTTGTATTTCCACCACTTTTTTGTCAATTTCATCTATTTTTTGGGATACGATTTTCATATCCTGAATCTTATCCTTGGCATTTTTCTTCTCTTTCATGAGTTTGGCAATCTCATCAGAGGCAACATTTTTCTGGTGTTTTAGGGCATCTGCCTGAGCCAGCAATGCTCTCCTTTGACTATCCATATTCAGGAATTCATTTATGTCAACCTTAGCATTTTTATTTTCTATAGTCTTTTTAACAACCTCTACATTTTCCCTTATAAATTTTATATCAAGCATACCTTTCTACCCCTTTATCACTCCTATAGGCCTCATACGGCAGACCCTCTTGGAAATGCCTGCCGCGTGGACTACATTAACCACCTCATTCACATCCTTGTAAGCCTCTGGCTGTTCCTCATCAAGTCCTAACCTGCCCCTTGCCATCGCAATGATACCTTTACTCTCAAGTTCCCTGCTTATGCTCCTTCCTTTAGCAGCCCTTATAGCAGCGCCTCTTGACATGACCCTGCCGGCACCATGGCATGTAGAGCCAAATGTCTCTTCCATAGAACCCTGGGTCCCCACCAGTAGATAGGAATTCCTGCCCATGTCTCCCGGAATAATTACAGGCTGGCCAATATGTTTATACCGTGCAGGCAGTTCAGGATGTCCCGGCGGGAATGCCCTTGTAGCACCTTTCCTATGGACACATAAAACCTTTTCTTTCCCTTCCACGCTATGCTTTTCCATCTTGGCAATATTATGTGCCACGTCGTAAATCAGGTCCATGCCCAACGCCTCTCTGCTCCTGCCGAATACCGATTCAAATACCTCTCGTGCCAGATGCATTAGCATCTGTCTGTTTGCCCAGGCGTAGTTTGCCGCACACCTCATGGCAGCAAGATATTCCTGCCCTTCGGGAGAATTAACAGGGGCACAGACCAACTGTCTGTCTGGTATAGTAATACCATATTTTTGTGGGCATTTCATCATCCTCTGGAGATAATCCTCGCATACCTGATAGCCAAAACCCCTTGAACCTGAGTGAATCATTACTGTGATTTGTCCTTGAGCCAATCCGAATACATGGGCTGCCTCTGTGTCATAAACCTCATCTATTACCTGTACCTCCATGAAATGGTTACCAGAGCCTAACGTCCCGCACTGGCCTTTACCTCTTTCATAGGCACGGTCTGATACCGCTTCAGGGTCTGCCCCTTCTATTTCACCATCTGCTTCTGTCCCCTCAAGGTCACGGGCATTGCCAAATCCATTTTCAACTGCCCATCGTGAACCCCTGACTAACAATTTCCTCTCCTCTTTCTGACTTATCTTTACCTCTCCACCCCTGCCCACACCGCACGGGACCCTGTTAAAGAGTGAGCCGATTAATTTCCTGAGCACCGGCTGGACATCCTTTTCAACGAGGTTCGTCCGAACCAGCCGCACGCCGCAGTTCACGTCGTAACCCACGCCACCAGGCGATATGACCCCGCCTTCTTCAGGGTCAGTGGCTGCCACTCCGCCTATGGGGAAACCATAGCCCCAGTGGATATCAGGCATTGCAAGGGAATGTTTCACTATACCGGGGAGCGTGGCAACGTTTGCTACCTGTTCTATGGATTTGTCTTTTTTTATATCTGCTAATAATTTCTCATCAGCATAGATTATTCCATCTACCCTCATCCCCTGCTTATGGGACTTTGGGACTCTCCAGTGATAATCATCAATTTTTTCTAACTTTCCCTGCCATGCCTCTGACATTTATAATCTCCTTTTACACATCAAATATCACCTGGGCAGTCCAGCCGCTTTTACCATGCTTCAAACTAAACTCATGATACGTAACTGCCTTAATCTCTTCCTTTACGCTGTGCATCTTAAGGTTCAGTTTATCCCCGCAGGCAGTTGCTATTAAGTGGGTGGGTTTAAGTTTCTCTATTTTAAAATCCTTGAACAAAATCTTTTTCGTATCAAAAGAATAGAGTAGTTCTTTTAGCCAGGAAAGCAAAAGCTCCTCTTTAGAAGGAGCCTGGACGTCAAATCTGACCTGCTTATTTAATTGGACATTATCAAGGTCTGCTATATTATCAAAACAACCTATAGCAGCATTTCGGAAGAGTTCTTTCAGCGTCTTGCCATGGACCTTTATCCCTATATCTGCCGTGTGGTCAATCAGCCTGTAACCTTTATTCCTTTTCCCCTTCTTCTCCCTCACCTTCCTCATCCTTGCTGGCAAGCCTTGCGACAGAGACAACCCTGTCCTTCTCACTCAGAGAAATAAGTTTAACCCCTTGTGTACTCCTGCCTATAGTGCGTATATCCTTAATAGGACACCTGACTATCATACCTTCCTGGGTAATCATCATCAATTCGTCTTCATCTGTCACGGTTTTTACCTTCACTACTTCACCGTTTCGCTTTGTCGTCTTGATGTTTATAATCCCCTTACCTCCACGCTTTTGAGTCCTGTATTGGGAGAACAGGGTCCGTTTGCCAAACCCGTTTTCTGTAACTGTCAAAAGCGTCGCATCAGGGTTCACCGTTTCCATGGCTATAACCTCATCCTTTTTCCCTAAGGAGATGCCCTTTACGCCGCTTGCGCCCCTGCCCATATCACGCACCATCTCCTCTGAAAATCGTATTGCCTTACCGAGTCTCGTCGCAAGTAATATCTCCTGCTCGCCGTCTGTAAGTTTGCATTCTATTAATTCATCGTCTTTCTTAAGCCCTATGGCGATAATCCCCTTTCTCTTTGGATGCGAATACGCCTCTAATGTTGTCTTCTTGACAATGCCATGTCTTGTAGCCATCAAGATAAACCTGCCCTGGGCAAATTCCTTTACAGGGACGAGGGCGCTTATGGATTCCCCTTGAGAAAGTTCTAACATGTTTACGATTGCCTTACCTTTGGCTAATCTGCCTGCCTGAGGAATTTCATGGACCTTGAGCCAATAGACCCTGCCCTTGTCAGTAAAGAAAAGGATGTATTCATGGGTTGAGGCTACGAATAAATGCTCTACGAAATCTTCTTCCTTCATCTCAACGCCTGTCACGCCTTTGCCTCCGCGGCGCTGTTTTTTGTAGGAACTAACAGGAATCCTCTTTATATACCCGGAATGGCTGATAGTTGTTACAACATCCTCCTCAGCTATCAGGTCTTCAATCTCAAGGTCTTTCGCCTCTGCTATAATTTCAGAACGCCTTTCATCACCGTATTTCTTTTTGAGTTCAATAACATCATCCTTGATGATAGAAAGGACCTTCTTCTCACTTGCCAGAATAGCCTTGTAGAGGGCTATTTTCTTTATAAGGTCAAGATATTCTTCTTCAATCTTTCCCCGCTCTAAGCCGGTCAATCTCTGCAGCTGCATCTCAAGGATTGCCTGTGCCTGCTGAGGGCTTAACGAGAAATTGTTAATAAGTCCGTTCTTTGCATCCTCTGTGTTCTTGGAACTACGAATCAATTTGACTATCCTGTCTATATTATCAAGGGCTATTTTTAATCCTTCTAAGATATGCGCCCTTTCCTGCGCCTTATTAAGGTCGTAAGTCGTCCGCCTTGTAATTATATCTTTGCGGTGGTCTATATAGAAAAGCAGGGTCTGTTTTAAATTTAATACGCGGGGACGATTATCCACCAATGCCAGCATGATAATGCCAAACGTATCCTGCATCTGGGTATGTTTATACAGTTGATTGAGTATCACCTGGGCGTTCTGATCGCGCTTAAGGTCTATAACTATCCTCATCCCATCCCTGTCAGACTCATCCCGGACGTCTGAGATACCTTCTATTCTCTTACTCTGAACCAATCCTGCTATAGACTCTATCAGGTTCGCCTTGTTTACCTGGTAGGGGAGTTCGCTTACGATTATATATTCCTTCCCGCCTTTCTGCTCCTCAATAAATGCCTTTGCATGTAATTTCAACAGCCCCTTGCCTGTCCTGTATGCCTCTACTATGCCTTCCCTTCCGCATATGATGCCGCCCGTTGGAAAATC
>CAYVEO010000036.1:26364-29330 GCA_964449965.1 uncultured Planctomycetia bacterium | reverse complement strand
TTGTTAGCCCTTGATTCGGTCAAAAAATTCCTGTTCTTTAGATTCATCGACCAATAAACCAAGAAGCTCACGATCCTCAAATGTTTCTGATACTTTTTCATCAATGATCATGGCTAGGCTTCGAAGGCGCTTCATCTTCGACGGACTTCGAATACGGCTTTTAAGCAATTTACTTTCCTGAATTGTTTTGATGAATGCAGAAGCCATACGATCATTAAATGCCTGGAACATTGTAGGAATGTGCACTGCGGCACCATTGGCATAGAAATCGGTTCTCGAATAGCGTCCACTTCCACCAATGTAACCGACAAATGTATGAGTAAGACCCCAGACATAATCTTCAATACACTCATCAACGATAACAGACGCGAATTGTTTAAGTTCTCTAACGCAACGGTTTTCAGTGTCCCAATTGTCTAAATTGTCTTTAAGCTCTTGCACAAGGGGTACGATTTTGTACTTTCTTGCATTGTGGGACAAATAGATCATTCCACTAATGACATGTACAAAATTAAAAGCCTTATCTGTTACTAACGCATTCCCCTTCGGGAGTTCTTGATCGAGGCAGCGGACAACTTGCACCTTTATTGGCTTCGGGAGAACCTGCCAAAGAAGTGGTGAAACAAATTCGATATTAGAAGTTAGGGTGCTTGAAGAGTCTGGGTGAATATAGATTGTGAATAGTCGATTAATCAACTCGTTCTTGTAGGTTTCTGGCAAATCCCCAAGCGCGTTCTCGATTGCAACTTCATTTCTATCGTAGTTTTCAGATTTGAGAGTCTCTAGGTACTCTTCGATATCAATGATCTGCGCAGGATACTCTTCATTAAGTACATATTTGATACAGTCGTCAATTACTGCCAATACTTTTACTAAGGATGGTTCACTGCTCTTCGGATGCCCGTAAAATATATGCCGCGATTCTTTCGAGTGGCCAAGTATCTTATAAGCCTCCCACCCGATAACACCAATTTTATAAGCTCCCTCTATCAATTGATCATCATTGACGTGGTTTTGAAAATCTTCATAGCTCTTTATCTCTCGCCCAACTTTCACTTCCTTGTTAAATAAACTTAGGCTACGAAAGATGATTTTGTTTCTAAGATCATCAACAACCGCATTCCAGAATGCGCCTATGGCGCTTCTGTATCCTTGGACAGGAAGAACGCGCACGGCCTCAAGAATGTATGGGTTGTCTCGCATGTCCTCGCGGACGCACATAACCGCACGCTCAATTAATGGGACAATGTCGTTATCTGATGTCTTGACGAGATCGTTCATATTGTTCCTTAAGGGCTAACATGTATTGGACAGACTGTATAAACCGGTGGAGGCAGACTGTCCCTTTCTGCCTAAACCGGGGAGCACCCGAGGGCCGTTTGCTCCAACCCATTGTACCATCGCATCTTGCCTCCGTCATACGTTTTCGGAGCCTCGTCTTATGCAGTCTGTATAAGACGATTCATGGGACATCAATTGGGCTCCTCACGCCGTGCCCACCCTTGCTCAGCACATGGGTGTATATCATGGTCGTACTGACATCCTTATGCCCCAGAAGTTCCTGAGAGGAATTGTGCTATTTAAGGCAGGTTGAACTTCTGACATATCTACCTCTCTTTATATTTCAATTATACCCATCCCCTTTTCTCTTGTCAAGTGTCAAGTATTTAATCTCTTTGGTAAACCGGGATCCACTTGTTAAGATAACGAATCGTATCCCTGGCTCCATTTCTTCCTATATAAGTTTTGTAGAAAAGATAAGGATCTTGACTTAGTTTTGGCAGATAGAGGTTCGGTAGAGGCTCTTTTCGACAGCCCTTCAATTTCTGCTGATTCATGGCCGAAAGAAGATACGCAATGTTATAAGCTTTCTCAAAAAACTGAAAAACATCCGTATGCTTTTTAAGACGGATTTCTTCCTGTTCAACCTGGCTCTGATTTATCTGAAATAGGATTTTCCAGACCAGATTATGCAAATTGCGTAAGGAATTATCTTCTATGTCGTATTTTTCCCCAAAAATTTCAATTTGTTTCACTTTATCCACCTCATTTTAACACAGTCAACCAGAGTGGTAGCGGCTCCTGCCTATTCCAGAGTTCTTGCTGATAATCTTTCATAAACTGTGCCACCTGATTTCTAAACAATCCTTTTTCTATAGAAACGGGACTTCGGTCATAGACCTGCTTAAGGTGTTCAAGCAGTTGGTATCTGGAGATTTTAAAATTCTTAATCAAAACCTTGACATCCTCAATATCCCTGTCTAAAAAACGCGATAACTTAGGAGCGATGAGGTTTAAGGGATCCACAATCTTAACCACAAATTCCCCAAATGACTTGTAGGATTTGGCTTGCTCCCGGTAACCTACCAATGCCATCATTCCCCATCGTTCAATATCCGTCCCAAACTGGACCGGAATTCCCATCTCTTTGGAGATAGCCATAATTTCTTCTTCACTCAATCCTTCTGGAATTTCAAAATCAATATCATCGGTCATCCGCTGAATGCCGTACAGAATCAGTGCTGCCCCTCCGGTTACATAAATCGTCCCTTTAACCGTGGGACACTTCTCAGCCATCTTTTGAAAAAATAGGTCAATTTTCTCTTTCTGAATTCCAACCATGTTTATTACCCTCTGATATTATTTGTGTTACCATATAATAATATCACATTATTTCATACCTTGCAATAAAAAACAATAACCCGCGGTCGGACAGTTTTGTGGGGACTATCTATGCTAATCCTCAACACCGTATTTGAAGGAAAAATCATCTAGACGGCAGTATTTTTTGCATAGTTGCTCAAGTTCATCTATAAACTCATCTGGCTTATTTGTTCTTGCACTAAAGAAACTAATTTTTATTGTGGAATATTCTGCACGCTCTTTTTGTATGGTTTCCATAATATCCTCCAAATCTAAAAAAGAATATAATAAACAACAAAACTATAAACTCCGCTAACTTATTC
>CAYVEO010000036.1:24134-26342 GCA_964449965.1 uncultured Planctomycetia bacterium | reverse complement strand
AAGTCAAGGTATCCATAAATTATTTTTTGTCCTATAAATTTCCGCAAGTTGTGAAAGTGCATCTATTTTCTTTTGTACTCGGGCTCCGATAATTATTCTTTGGTAATTTTTATTTATTATTTGAACACTTACTCTTAAAAACATCTTTCCCAAATCCCTTTTATCTTTATCCGTAGGAAAGGTAGAAAGAATTTCTGCAAAGATTCTTTCTGACATCTCTGGCAATATGGTGTCATCAATTAAAACTTTTATCAAGAAAAGTCCTACTACGCGAAACGCCATATCAAAAGGAACACCGTATTGTTCTGATAGCGTTAGCGGAAAATTGAAATGCCTAATCCTTTCAGATTGTACCGTCTTGATAACCCCGTCTCCAAATACAGCCTTTTCAATATCCTCCGTGCTCAAATGCAGGAATCTAAAACGATAGGAAGAAAGATAAGCGAAAAAATTCAGATACTGGTCAAAATTGATTTTCTTCTGTTCATAAAGCACTCTTATTAGTGCAAAAGCAGAACAATATTCTGGCGCCTTTTTCTTAGTCACGAGCTCATTAGCTTCGAGATACAAAAAGTCTTCAGTGAGCACAGATATGTTATCTTTTTGGGCTAACACGCAGGCATCGCACAACTCTGCTGGAACTGTTTGCTCCTCAAAACAATCCGCTTTATTTGCAGCAGAAATAGCATTGATATTTTGCGGTTTAGATTCAAGAATTCTTATGCAATTTTCAAAGTTCCTTTGAACAATTGCCCTTTTGTCATTGTCAATAGATAAAAATGTTAATTTACCCTGGGCATATGCCATTTGACCAACCTGTCCAGGCGTGTACCGAAATTTTTCCTTGGTTTCTAACAATAGAGTGATTACGGATTGGGGAACCTTGAGATTTGGCAAGTACTCATAAATTTTCTCCAGTAAGCCTGTTTCCGAAAGTACTAAAGCGGAGGTGCCGTCAATATAGAAAGGCTCACCTGAAATAATTCTTTTTGCTACCTCTTTCTGTTGATTTATCTCTGCCAAATCTCCAGAACTGAATTTTATAAAGCCCTTATTTTCGTTTAATATGCAACCGATGGCATTTGTCAGACCTCTCTCATTAACGGCAAGAAATGCCAGAGGAAGATTTTCTTGGCAATAGAGGTCAAAAAACCCACCTCGTTTCTTTCTATCATCCTCCAGTCGGGCAATAAGGTTTTTTGTATCTATTGTTCCTCCTGTTGTCGGTACTTCAATCATTTCTATCAAATTCCATCTATGTTCGAGCGATAGATGTTCGACATGATGCCTGCACTGCCAAAGAATGTACTTTTCGATAGGTAGAATATTCTCTATGGTATGCTCAATCGTGCTTGAGCGATACTTATCATCAAAGATGACTTTCTCTCCGACCTTTTTACCCAAGAATTTTGGATACTTTCCATCAGTTGGAAGGACTTTTGTGGCATCGAGCTCGTCCTTGTCTCCGATAAAATACCATCTCTCTTGATCTTTGAATTTGATAAAGCATCCAGTATCAACTTTCCCCTGTGAAGTAAGAGGAAAATCAATCAGGTTACCAATGTGAGTAAAAAACATAAAAAGACTGCCGTATTCTTCCGGAGTAGGTGTCTTACGTATTTTTACACCTGCTACAACCGATGCAAGAGCTTTATGAGCGTCGTTATTTTTTAAATAAACATCCGCTTCAACTGCAACCTTAAATTCAAAAGTATTAGAAAAGTTTGGATATTTCTCCATAAGCACCTTTGCCTGCGGGTACTCGCCACGCTTCAGTCTCGCTAATAACGTCTGCCCGAGAAGGCTCTCCTTATTCTGGTCGTCCAAAAAAGCGATTTCTTCGCCATTAGATAATATTTCCTCTCCGATTTGAATCGCCTCTAGAAATCTTTCTAGATTCAGGGTTGCTGTAAATAGTTGAAGTTTTAGATGTAGAATAACACGTTTGTCTTTTTCGTACTGCAAAAGTTTTTCCACAACCTTGATTACAAAATCCCACGCCTTTTTCTCTTGAGCGATTTCTATGATTGGTTTACATTCAAAGTAACTTAAATTTGACAAATCAAAGCCTTTCAGAAGAGCAAAGGCTTCATTGATATTCTTTTCGTCATAATTCAGCAGAAGCCGAAGTTTTTCTTTTTGGATGCTTCCATCGTTCGGTAAGTTCTCGATTATCTTTTTTCTCAAATCAGGAAAATCTTTGGCGGA
>CAYVEO010000036.1:0-24030 GCA_964449965.1 uncultured Planctomycetia bacterium | reverse complement strand
TGAGGTTGAATTGAAAAACAATTCCCTTTGCCAAGTAATCTGAAATTGCTTTTTCTGCTCCTTGTAAATACTGCAATAACTTCTCAAAGTCTTTTGGGGGTAATACAGTAACCATCAATAGCTCGACAAGGAGATTATCAATCAATTGGTCAAAATAACACTGCATTATTAGTTCAAAACTTTCTTCTGCAATTTTTCCGATTCCATGTAGATTTTCTTGAGCAAGGAACACATTAATTTTTCTATGGTTGAGAGTGGCCTGGTTTCTTGGGCTTAATTCTCCCCATTTATTCGCTTTTTGTTGCACAGCATCAATTTCGGATAAAAAGTCCACTGTATCCTTTCGCAATTTTTCTTTATCACCGGCTTGGGCAAAAATTCGATATTCTAAAATCGCTAATTTAGCATCGTAGTTATTAATTTTTTCAGGATTCAGATGTATAGCCCTTTCAATAAAACTCTCGGCTTTTTCTTGTTTATCTGCTCGTTGGAGAAAAAATGCATATAAACGATAGAAGTTTGATTTTATTCTGGGGTCGGTCGGAAAACTGCGTTCATCAATATTTGTAACATCAATTTGATTTCCTAGTCGGAACTCTCGTAATAACTTTTCCAGTGCTAAGAGCCAGTGACTACTATCAATTTTTTCGGCTTGCTTTAAAAGATCATCGTTCTTCTTGAAATCCTCATTATTGAGGTAAATTTCGGCTAAATATAAAAATGGACGAGGCTTATCCGGATATCTTTTGCAAAGACTCTCGTATTTCTGTTTTGCTTCCTTAACCTTTTCAAGTTTTTGCAATGCCCTGCACTCCAGGATTTCGTACTCTACGAGAAGGTTTTCATCTTTCAGGCTAGAGATAATATCTTTAAGATTTTCTAAAGATTTTAAAACGAATTTTCCATTGTCTCTATCCAAATCAACTTCTAATTTAGCCAAGGATTCTCGGGCAATATGAAGAGCCTTTGTTAAATCAATATCAAATCCCAATGATAGAATTTGGTCATTTTTCAATGTGAAAAAAATCTCCTCTAAATCCTTTGCAACCATTTTTTTAAAATCAATATAAGGATTAGCATCTTTTAGTTCTGCTAAGGTTCTTTCAATCTCTATACTTACTCCACTACCTTTATCATTAAAAACAAAATAAAATGTTTTTACTTTGGAGATTTGATCCCAAGATGCCTTTAATGTCTCAAAATCTCTTTTGAGTTTTTTTGCAGCATCTGCTTCCTTTTCACGAGGCTTTATGGGAGCATATACCTGATAGTATTCTCCCTCGTCTGGTCTGTAGCCATCATTACCGCGATCACCTTGGTTTCCATACGGTCGAATCTTCTGAAAATCAGGAAAAGCCTTTTGCATGATGTCTTCAAAAAATCTCTGAAATTCGGTTTCGCTTTTTTCGTGGATTCTGAGCCAGAATTGTAATCTTAAATAGTTTCTATCGATTTTGTCCATATTAGTCTAATATAGGAGTTTTCGTCAGCGACATCAGGAGTAGACGAAAACCCTTTGTTGCTCCACTCTATCAAAAAATAGAAATCGAATTTGCTCATCATAGAAAAGCATAGCCGTCAGGAGAAACGGAAAAGTATATTTCATATAACATTTGTATCCGAATCAGTTCGGTTGTGCTCCTAATTTGGAGGTATATACGAAATATTTCGGATATACTTAATCTGTAATCTCTTCTTCTCAGTATTTATTAATTGCCTTCCCAATATTTTTTTCTATTTCTTCGGTCCGTTTTATCTTTTCCCTCTCTTTACTCTTCTATTAGACAATTTCCTCCAAATGCCATTCGCTAATTTGATTTCAAAATTTGAAAATCCATAATTATTCTTTAGAATAGAAACATCAGTATATTCAAGTATTTTTTCAATGCTTACATTCTTTCTCATCATTTCATCAATTTTATGCAACAATCCATCATTCCCCTCATTATAAGGAAGCAATATTCTTTCTACTTCGCTGGGCATGAGTTCCAATACGCCACCTCCATAGCTTCTGCCGCAGATTTCAGAAAAGGCAAATGAAAGTGAATTGTAAAAACTTGCACTCAAGGCGTATAAGTTGACATTCTCTTTAATTTTTACTCTGTGCATAGTGTCTGTTGTGTATGCTTTAGCTTCATTAACTATTAATTTGGGGCATAGGTTATTACGCCTTATAAATAAAGCATCCGATACCCAAACAGAAGGAACCATCTGCCATTCTTCCCTGATACCACATTTATACCCTCTGTTAATTCCTTTGCTTTCTCCTATTGTAAGATACTTTAATGCTTCTTCATTTTCTTGCATTCCCTTTAATGTTGAGAAAACAAGGAAATGTGCTCTTGTCTTACCATTACGGTTATTTAACCAATCTTCATAAGTAAATTTTGGTCCGATTACCTGGACACTTCTTCCAACCAATGGCTTTGCGTATGGCTGCAATTTAAATGCTTCTACAATAGACAAGGGAACCAATTTTAGGAATAGAAAATTTTTGCGCAACTTCTTCTAGAAAGTCGATTTCTTCTTGGTCTAAAAAATAGAAAGTCCATTTACTTGACTTAAAATCTATCTGCTTTTGGGGACTTTTAAGACTTGCAATATCAAGTTTTGCTAAATCCTCAGCATTTTCCACTTCTATGTGTTCAATCAAATGCGAATCGCTGAGATTTTTTTCACAAAGCAGTAAAATAACCTCCTGTTGTATATCAGGAAAGACAAGTTTTTTGAATGATATAATATTGATTTTATTATAAAAACGAGATATAAATTCCCTTAATTGTTTGGTATAGGAAACCTGTAATAATTCTGCTGGAAGTACAAAACCAATTTTGCCTTGTTTTTTCAGTAGGAGACTGGAACCAACTACAAAAGAAACCCAGGCATTTGTAAGTTTTGAATAGGCTAAATTTGCTCTTTTAAATATTTTCTCTGCCTCTACTTGTTGTTCTCTGTCAAAATACTGGTAACGAATGTATGGCGGATTACCTACTATTAAATCAAATCTTTGAAATGTTTCGTTACAGTAAATATGGAAATCTGTGTTGATAACTGTTGTATTCGGTAAGTTAAGACGTTCTGTCTTTTCAGAGTCAGATTCATCCAGTTCAATAGCTGTAATAGACTTGTACTTATAATTATTTACCTTAATCTGTCTTAAAAATACACCATCGCCACAACTCGGTTCTAAAATATCATATTCAGTATATCCATTCATTGCCCACTTTAAAATAAAGTTGGCGATAGGTGCTGGGGTATAAAAACTACCCCTCAATTTTTCCTTTGTTGCCTGTTTAATTAGCTGCATATAATTCCTTAATTAGCGGTATTTTATCATCGTCTTTGCCAAGGTCAAATAATTCCTTCAAGTAATTATCCAATTCTTTTTTCCTATTCTGAAATTGCCTTTCAAGTGGAATCAATACCCTTTTGTTTTCCTGATTTTGGTCAACTTTAGATTGTATTTCAATTAAACGTTGCTGAGTATTTGTAATGGAATCGTGTAAGGATTTTTCTCTGGGATTATCAAAATCTATTTTTCTAATTGGTAATTTTTTCAACACCTTTGTGCCCCTTGCAATGTAACTACCCCTGAATACCTCACCGATTAAAGCAGAATACCATTCAAGATATTTGGAATTTAAAAGCGCTTGTATATAGTAGATTGAATACTTACAATTCTTGGATAAGGTAATCATACAATATCCGGCTGTGCCTCCCGAAGAAATCAATGTTTTGTAATAATCAATAGCGTATTTATTACCAACAGAAAGAACCCCTACGATTATTTTTGCAGGAACGTCACATTTATCAAGGCTTTGATGCCTTCCGTATCTGTACCACTCATCAGGAGTTTCTGGTTCGGGCTTAATGTCTCTTTTAGGATTAGATAATTTCCTTTTGAAATATTGGAAATATTTATAAGCAAAAGGATATTCTGCTTTGAGTTCTTTCAAATAAATAAACTCTATTCCCTTCGCAGTTCGTTTGTAGGGATAGATTACTAAGGAGTTTGGTTTAAAAGGTCTATAAGTATATAGGTTATCATCATCGGTGGATGTCTGGAAATACGGTCTGGTCAATTCTTTTTCTATTTTCCAAGTGAAACCGTTTTTCTCAAAATATACATAATGCCTATCCTTTTTCTCGGAAGTAATTACATATATATCATTGGCGCTTGTTTGAATTCCATTAAAAATATTATCTAAACCAACTAATTCTCCCAGGGGTACACTTTGTAAATTTATTCTGTCGTATATCTGTCTTAAATATGAAGGTGCGAGTACCCATACATCACTATCAAGTGAATTCACTGGATTTTTTTCAAAATCCTCATTGTTGATGTCTCTAACTTTCCACTCAGATAGATTTTTTATCTCGTAATACTCAAAATATTCATTCCTGGATTTATTTAGAATTAATAAACAAGTGTATGTAGTTTTACTTTTAAATATTTGATTTGCTTTAAATGAGATAATTCTTTTGAGATATCCAGAACTTGATAAAAGTTCCCTTAAATTTTTTCCAGCGCCAACTTTAGTAAATTTACTCGGGACAATATAACCCAAATAACCCTTATCGTTTAGAATAGATAATCCTTTTTCAATGAAAAGGAAATATTTGTCATATTGCTTATAGGCAGTCCTGTATTTAGTTTTATATAAAGGATATTCTACTGGTGTAATTGTTTTCATATCTTCCGACTTCATATAAGGCGGGTTTCCGATGATTACATCATACTTTATATTTCCAAAATCAAATGGATTGATAACTTTTTGTTTACATTTGCTCAATCTTTTGACATCCGCAGGACATATAAGTGAATTGCCAAAATGTATATTACCTGATAAATCAGGTAATATCGGTTTTTTGTCATCTGCAGAAACATTATCTTCTCCCTCAAGTAATTTTAATAATAAGCCGAATTTTGTTGCTTCAGCAGCGCTATAATCTTTATCTATTCCGTAAATACAGTTAAGGAGAATTTCTTTTCTAAGTGTAAACGACAGTTTATAAGAATAGATTGAAGTCCGAATTAATTTGTCAGGATTATTTTTCAAATAAAAGTCAATAAGTATATCATTTAATAATTGGAATGTTCCTAATAAGAACGAACCTGAGCCACAGGCAATATCGGCCACTTTTATGTCCAGTATTTGCTTATCATTTTTTCCTTCACAAAAAGGTGTTATAGCCTGTCTTAAAATATCATTGATGATAAATATTGGGGTTGTTATAATGTCTTTGTCAACATTTTCAGGCTTTTTTACGAGAGATATAATACCATTTTTTACAACTAACTTTTCAGTTAGAAAAATCTCGTAAATATTACCAAGGATATCAGAAGAAAATACAGAGAAGGAATAGGGGCTTTCAGGGTAATATAATTTTTTTATAATGGACCAAAATACAGAACTGATATTTTCAATTATTCTTTCAGACAAGCATTGGTCAAACAAACCAGAATTATATTTTCTATCTGCTTCGGCAAATTTTTTGATAAGAGATTTGAAATCCTCATTATTTGCAAATTTTAATAATGTTTGATACTCCTCTAAATTCCTGTCCTCACATACTCTCAGAAAAATAATTTTATTGATATAACTTTGAACATAATCATTTAATTGCTCTATTGAAATTTCAGGAGAATACTTATAAATTTCATTCCCTAATAATTTTCTCCATTCATTGATTTGTGCTAAGAACAAATCATCCACACTGAACAGATTTATTTGTTCTTCAATATCCTTCCATATCTCGTCAAATTTACCACTGTAAACGGATTCTCTTCCTATAAGTTGTTTAATTTCTTCAAACTTTTTTTCATAATCTGTATAGTGATATGTTTTAATTAGTCGCGTTTTATAATTGTCATTTTCTTCAACTTTTCCAGAACAATCATAAATGAGTAAATATTCAAAATTTGATAGAACAGAAATTTTTAGTTTCGCTGTGAACCCATATCTTCTAATCTGTTTTGCAGTTTCGTTGTTGGTTTGAATTGCAACATTCGGCTTTTTCGCTTCCAAGAAGAACTTTCTTTCAGAGAATAGACGAAACGTATAATCAGGTTTCTTAGAAGTCTCAGAAACACTTGGTTTCAATCCCTCTTCTAAAATAACTTCTCTCTCATTTGTGGACTTACCAACATTGTTTTTAATATCCCAACCCAATAACTCAAAAAGAGGATTTAGGAAATCATTCCGTAAGAGTGTTTCATTATAATTTTCAGATATATAATTTTCTCTATTTGAATGATATCTTTTTACAAGTTCGCTAATTTTCATATATTATAAATCCATTTATTTTAATACCAAAGACTTGTATATAAACTGCCTTCTGCCATCATGGGTTCTTTCCTCTACCTTTTTCACCAATCTTGACTTGTGGAGATTGAGAAGCCTGGTGCTTGCGGTGTTTAATTCTAATTTTAGTTTATCTGACAGACTCCTTGTGGAAATCTCTCCGGATTTCATTATCAGTTGCAAGGTTTCCATTAGATAATTATTTAGAATACCTATGATTTCCCATTTCTTGCTGGCATCTACGGCGAGGATTGCTAATCCTTTCTTTTCTAATGCGACATGGATATTTTCTTTCTGCGAAGGTGAGAGATTTTGAAGAGTTACGTATTTATCGCCATACTCATCGCCTTTAAGCCTTGTGATTAGTTTGGCGATGACTTCATCGGCACAGGAATAATCAATGACCTTTATATCTGAGAAATCCAGGACGAGTGTTTCGCTTTTACCAATTTCTCTGATTTCACGTTCTATTCTATCAAGGATAATTCTACCGGTTTCTCTTGTAACGAGATTTGCTGAACCATTCTTTAATTCTTGTTTTACAACGTTGCCAAGTTTAAGAATATGCTTATTATTGGGCATTATTGCTACTCCTTCAATAGGTTCAATTGAAGTATATCATATAAGATTGATTTTGTCAAGTATTTTTGCTAAAATTTTTTTATGAAATTGCAGGCAGGACTATACTTATCTGGGTGCCAGGTAGGTATGTAAGGGATTTGGGGGAAAATTTTTCTGTGTCCCAAGATGGAATTATGCCAATTTTTGCAGTGCTTGAACGAATGGTGATTTTCCCTTTCCATTTATCCACAAGTTGCCTTACCTTAGTAAGCCCATGTCCCCTCCCTGGCTCGTCATAACGGGAAATGCCTTCAAATAGTGCCTGCCGTATCGCCACTTCATCTGACCACTCTTCTTTAAAAACAGGGGCAAGTTTGCTGTCAAGTGACTTTCTTATTCCTATACCTAAGTCCATTACTGCAATCTTAACTGCATTCTTCTTGAGACGTTTTTCATAAAAATACTTCTGGATGGCAACCAACCCAGTGGTTTGACTATGCTCAGGGACATTCTGGCAGATTTCAGAAAGCGCCACGATAAAATTGTCTATGGCGTCCTCATCATAATTCAGGTGTCTTTGCAATATGTTCTTTGCCCTCTTTCTAACCTTTGCAATTATATCGTGAATGTCTAATGATTTTTCAACAGGGGTAATTTCAAGAAGAACATCTGATTCAATATAACGAGGTATTTTGGCCGATGGCGGGCTTTCTTCACCAAATATTGAATGGGTAAATTTAAAAAAGTCCAACCTTAACATATAACTCAAAACTTCTGTCTTGGGTAAGATAAGTTTTAACTTTATGTCTTGACTTTTCAAATACTCCCCTAATTCTATAATGCCAATCATTCCATAAGGGTCAATAAAATCAATTGAACTTAAATCAATGGATAATTCTGTAATTGAACCAGGAGAGGAGGGCAACTGTGACACGATGGATTCAAATGAGTCCTCATTTAGAAAATTAGGGGCTTTTATTTGATACATCGTTTAATCTCTTTAATAGGACACTGGGAATCCCGATATCTGCGATTGTCAACTCGCCCACGTGACTGGGTCCATCTTTTAAGAAAAATCCCTTTTTGGCTGCACCCATGGTTACGGTTGCAGTCGCCTTGACACAGACACCTAAGACATCTCCGGTGTCTCCATCTAAGCCTGAAGGTATATCTATGGACAGAACATGTTTCCCTGAAGAATTTATGAGTTCTATAACATCCTTCAATGGTGGTTTCACTTCACCTCGGACCCCGATACCTAAGATAGCATCTATGACTAAATCGGCTGATTTTAAGGCGTTTTCTATCCCTTTAATCTCATTTGAGGTTTTAACCTCATCAATCTCTATCCTGCACTTTTTTAGTATCTGGAAATTTATAAGGGTCTCCTCTGCTAATGATGAGACATCCCCTAAAAGAAATGCATGGACATTTGCACCCCGGTTTAGTAAATACCTCGCCACCACGAACCCATCTCCGCCATTTTTCCCTTTACCGCAAATTACCGCTACTTTCTTCTTAGTCAAATCTTTGCCTAACATCTTTTTAGCAGCCTCAGATGCTTGCCTTCCTGCATTTTCCATGAGAACTATGGAAGGAATTCCATATTCTTCAATAGTGCGGCGGTCTATCTCACGCATCTGGTCTACGGTTATTTTTAGCATTTACATTCCCTTAAATTAGGCCCCGACGTAACGTCGGGGCAACTACAATATTTTGAAATCCCTATTTAAAAGCAAGGATTATTAGTGCATTAACAATGGCGCAGGCTACAGGGCTTCCGCCTCTGCGTCCTATATTGGTAATATATGGAACTGTCAAACCTTCAAGGAGAATTTTTGAATGGGCAGCACCCACGAATCCTACAGGCACGCCGACGATTAGCGCGGGTTTTATGCTGTTTTCATGGACCATCGTTATAACAGCCTTTAATGCGGTAGGGGCATTCCCGATGGCTATTATACTTCCGTCCATCTTATCTTGTAATCTCTTCATCGCATAGGCAGCCCTTGTCAGGTTTTCTTTCCTGGCGTCTTCAATTACACAATCCTCCGAGATGTTACAGATGATGTTATGGCCATATTTTTTTATAATCCCTGCCTTAACCATATTCACGTCAGTAATGATATCACACTTCTTTCTAATCGCCTCCTGACCATTTCTGACAGCATCAGGGTGAAACCGTAAAGAATCAGCAAAACTCAAGTCTGCAGTAGTGTGAATAACCCTTTTTATAATCGGCTTTTGCTCTTCCGGGACATCAAATCCATTAAGCCTTGCCTCAATAATCTCCATACTAACGCGTTCTATATCTTCAGGTTTAATGCTATCCGCATTATCACTTTTTATGAGCACGTTTTCAAGTTCTTCCTCTATAAGATCCACAAGTTTAGGATTAGTGCCCATCGGCTCATTTAAAGTAACCTCAACACTGTTATTGTATTCCTTTATGGAATTTTCTATAATCCTGGGAAGGTCATTGGTATAGTGATGCCCCCTCACTAAGAAGAAGGAATATGCAAATATATCTCTACAACCTTTTTCAACCAATGCCCTTATCCCTGATGGTATATCAGGCTGTGCCAATTCCATAAAGGCAGGTTCTACAAGCCCTGTGCCTAACCGTGACTTTAGTTTGGTTACAAGGGTAAATACTATCTCATTTGCCTGACTGCGATTACTCCCATGGCCAAGTATTAAAATCCCTTTTTTATTTTCCATTATTTAATCCCCTTCGCAGAATTTATTAAATGTTCCACGAGCCTCTTATCCTGCCCAAAATGGACGTGTGAATAAGAGGCAAGTATATTGCGAATTATGATACCGTCCTTTTTCTCTTCTATACCATCACCTTTGGATATGGTGTATGCATAGTCAATTCTTTTATTGCCATCAAGGCTTGACCAGTGGAACTCATGTGCCTTTATAGAAAAGCCTTTCGGCATTAAGATATTCTCTTTTAACGCCTTTATTTTTATGTACCCGAGCGCCATCCTCTTATTATTCATAACTGCCGTTCTCGGAACCAGCCCAACCATCTTATGGGTCTTTCCATCAAATGTCTTTATGCCTTCACACAGGTACATGAGCCCGCCGCATTCTGCATAGATATGCCCTCCATTTCCCCCGAACCTCTTTATATCTTTCAACATCTTTTTGTTCATGGAAAGTTCTTTTGCAAAGACCTCAGGAAATCCGCCGCCTATGTAGAGCAGGTCAAGTCCTTCAGGAAGTGAAATATCACTCATGGGTGAGAAATAAACGAGTTTTGCTCCATGGTTTTCAAGCAAGTCTAAATTATCCTGATAATAAAAACTAAATGCCTTATCCCGTGCTACTCCAATAGTAATAGGGGTAGGAAGTAAAGGTAGCCCTGCTTGCCTTTCATCGGACGCTTGTTTGCCCCTGCGTGTCAAACCGCACTCAGTTTTTGCGCTCGCTCGTCCTTCGGACACCATGCCCGCTCGCACAAAAGATGCCTCTTCAAGACAAACATGCCTACCTTTATTCTTCTCAGCAATCCTTACAACTTCATCAATATCTACATTCTCTTCTATCATCTGGCGAATAAATCCATACCTGTCTTCTCCGCCTCTTATTTCCTGCTCAGGGATAAGCCCTAAATGGCGTTCCTTTATTTTCATGTGTTCATTCCTGAATAAGTGGCCTATGACCTTAACACGGGCGTATTTTTCAATAGATTCTTTTACATATTTCAGGTGTCTGGGACTGGCAATGTTATTGACGATAACTCCCATTATATTGACCCCTGGGTCAAAGTTTTTATACCCAAGAACGAGAGCACCTGCAGACCTTGCCATGGAACGCCCGTCAACTACGAGCAAGACAGGTGTTGCCAAAAGTTTTGCAAGATGGGCTGTGCTGCCCCTTTCGTCACTTCCTGAAAATCCGTCGTATAAGCCCATCACTCCCTCAATTATTGATATGTCAGCAGAAGAGGCAGAGTTCAGAAAAGATTTCTTCACACCTGCTTCCCCCATCATCCATGTATCAAGATTCCGGGAAGCCCTGCCGGTAACATAGGTATGATATGTCGGGTCAATATAGTCAGGGCCGACTTTAAAAGGCTGAACCTTATAACCTCTTTGGACAAGGGCAGACATAATCCCGATGGCAATGGTGGTCTTGCCAACGCCGCTGTGAGTTCCTGCGATAATTATTCTTGGAAATTTATTTTTCATAATATTAAATTAGGCCGAGCAATCTCGGCAACTACAATATTTTGAAATTCCTGTACACTGAATTAACCATAGGCTAAAGCCTGCGACTACCGTATTGCAATTCCGATGCTATAAAAGAATACCAGTGTCACAATAGAAGTCACAATCATCAATCGCACTGAATCCTTGATATCCTTCAATGTCAATTCTCTTTTTTTATCTCCTATAAATGGCTTCTCGGAAATTACTCCTTGGTACGAATTTACTCCTCCTAATCTTACCCCCAATGCCCCTGCGTATGCAGCCTCGGGTATGCCGCTATTGGGGCTTGGATGTTTGTGACCGTCTCTAAATGATATTGCCAATGCATCCCTGAATTTAAGCCTGCAAAATATGGAAGAGATTGTTATCAAGAATCTTGCGAATCTCGCAGGAATAAAATTTACTAAATCATCAAATCTTGCAGATGCCCAGCCAAAATTCCTGTATCTTTCATTCTTATACCCGACCATTGAATCCAGCGTATTGACAGCCTTATACGCGATAGCAAGCGGTGCTCCTCCTATGAATGCGTAAAACAGGGGTGATATAACCCCATCCACTGTATTTTCAGCCACTGTCTCAACATTCGCCCTGATTACCTCGCTCTCGTCAAGATTTTCAGTATCACGGCCCACGATGTGCGATACCCTCCTCCTTGCCAAATCCAAATTTCTATCCTCTAATGCCTTGAGGACGCCCATTGCCTCTTTCGCCAGGGTTTTAATAGATAAACATGTCCATATAATAATGGCTGACACTGCCATTCCGAGAGTTTCATTAATATTTTTTGCAATAAAAACTATAAAATATGTCAGGATATAAGCAGAACCTGTTACGAATATAAGCAAGACAATCCCTGCGAACCGTTCTATGGGTATGCGTCTTCTTAGAAAAGACTCTGTCTTTTCTATCGCTTTGCCAATCCCTACTACAGGATGCGGCATCCATCCAGGGTCACCTAACACCAGGTCCATACAATATGCAAGAAATATATCAATACCTATAATTATTTTATTAACTCCATTATAAATTTCATATCCAGATTCTTTCTCACAATATCTGCCAGTTTATTGTAGTTCTCCTCTTTTTTTGCTGCATAAGAACCAGATTCAACATATTTGAGTCTTGTCCCTTTTTTCTTTCTTAAAGATTCAAGGAGATTATTTCTAAATACATCATTGTCAAATAATCCGTGGATATACGTGCCTATAACATTTCCTCCATTCGCTGCTGCGCCATCCATGACCTGAACCCTACTACCATTGCGTTCAATAATTTTGAAGAGAGGGTGCGCCATGCCTGACAGGTCAGTCTTGCCCATATGGATTTCATAACCAAAGACCTCATCCCCTTTATTCAGGAATTCTAACTTTTCTAAACCCACTGCCTTCACCTGGCTTGTAACCTTCTCCCGTTCCATTACAGTCACAGCCTCAATCAGTCCAAATCCCTTTACCTTTTCATGCCCTGACTCAATCCCGAACGGGTCGTGAATTTCTTTACCCAGCATCTGAAACCCGCCACATATACCAATAATACGTGTCCCTTTGTGCGCCACATCCAGGATTGCTTGAGCAAGTTCAGACTTCTTAAGATATACCATATCCTCTAATGTATTCTTTGTCCCGGGGATTATCACAAGGTCAGGATTACCAAAATCGTTTATATTATCCACATATCTGAGTCTAACCCCTTCTGACTCTTCTAATGGTATAAAATCTGTAAAGTTAGATATCCGGGGCAGTCTTATAACAACGATATCCAAAGCATTTGATGACAGACGGGACGCCTGTCCTACGGGGCGTTGAACCTTCCGCTCGTCTAAAGAAACAGAATCTTCATCCATTATCTTTATGTCCTTAAAATACGGGATAACGCCAATCACAGGCCTTTTAATCCTGTCTTCTAAAAGGTGAAGCCCGTCTTTAAGTAATGAGACATCTCCCCTAAACTTGTTTATGACAATCCCCTTTATCCTGTCTTTTTCTTCTTCTGTCAAAAGTTCCATGGTCCCGACGAGCCAGGCAAATACACCGCCGCGGTCAATATCACTAATCAACAGGACAGGTGCATTGGCAAGTTCTGCTACCTTCATATTAACTATGTCATTACTTTTCAGGTTAATCTCCGCAGGGCTGCCCGCACCTTCAATTACAATCACCTCATATTCAGCGGCTAATCTGCCAAACGATTCTTTGACTGCCCCCAATGCCCCTTCTCTATATTTATAATACTCCCTGGCACTCATATTACCGATGGGTTTACCATGTAAAATAACCTGCGAGCCGCATTCACCTGTTGGCTTAAGAAGTACAGGGTTCATGTCAACTGTCGGCTCTATGCCTGCCGCCTCTGCCTGGGCAAATTGTGCCCAGCCTATCTCGCCGCCGCCTTTCACAACGCAGGAATTGAGTGCCATATTCTGTGCCTTGAACGGGCATACCCTATAACCTTCCCGGGCAAAGAGCCTGCACAATGCAGTAACGAGTATGCTCTTACCCACATGAGAACCTGTTCCCTGAACCATTATCGCTTTAGCAGCCACTATCTTAATACTTCTCCCAACTTTTCAAGAAGCCTTTCATTATCCACCCGCTCTCGGACAGCAACCCTGAAATATCTGCCATCCAATCCATCAAAGGAACTGCAGTCACGGATGAGTATTCTCTCTCTGGCAAGAGAATGATAAAGTTTTGCAGAGGTCATATTTTTAAGTCCTATTCGGACAAATAGAAAATTCGCTGAGGATGGATAGGGATATAGTCCTTTTATCCCCTTTAGTCCCTGATACAAAAACTCCCGCTCTCTCATCAGGAATTTCAATGAATCCTTTATGAATTCCTTATCACCTAATATCCTTTCTCCCACTGAAAGTGCAAGTGAATTCACGCTCCACGGGAATTTCAATGCCTTCATCTTATCAATTATCCCTCTTGCCCCGACTGCAAAGCCAAGCCTTAACCCTGCCAGCCCAAAGAATTTCGTCATAGACCTGACTACTACTAAATTATCGCTTGATGATGCCTCTTTGATAAGACTCTCATCAGGCACCATGTCAATAAATGCCTCATCTATTATTACCAGCACATTCTCCTTTGAGGCAAGATTTATAAATTTCAATAACTCCATTTTTGAGGAGATAAGATTTGATGTGGGATTGTTGGGATTGCATAGATAAACTAATTTGACCTTGGGAAGAACAGATTTAGCGTCTTCCGGGTTGAAACTAAAATTATTTAAACTATCCAAATATACCTTCCTCACCCTGCAATTGGCGTTGACTAAGGAACGTTCATATTCACTGAAGGAGGGAGAGACTATGAGGGCTGACTGATTTGCATTGATTAAACTCAAGAAAAACAAAATCTCGCTTGTTCCATTTCCTGCCAGGACATTCTCTTCCGGCACTCCATAAACATCTGATACCCTTTTTACAAAGCCCGCAGCATCGTCATCAGGGTAACGTTTTATACTGTCCAGGGCATTTAGGATATAAGACTTTATCTCTAAAGGCCGCGGTAAGGGGTTGATACTGGCACTGAAATCTATAAAATCATTCTCGCTGCCGCCATATTTTTCACATGCCAATCTTAAATTCCCGCCATGAGTAGATTCCAATTATTACCTCTTTTCGCTTGTAGCAAGGTCTTTAACAAAATATTTGTTGACATTTTCTAATGCACAGAAACTTCCGCACATCGTGCATGAATTCTCATTTTCAGGTTTCCTGCTCTGGCGGATAGAGTTTGCCGTATCACCATACATCGCTAATTCAAACTGGCGTTTCCAGTCTAAGTCCCGCCTTGCCTTTGAAAGTGCCATATCCCTGTCACGGTTCTTCAGTTTAACCATATCCCCTATATATGCGGCTATCTTGGCTGTCCTTACGCCTTCCCGAACATCATTCTCGTTAGGCAATGCAAGGTGTTCTGCAGGTGTTATATAACATATAAGATCTGCACCAAACCTTGCTGAATGGGCAGCCCCTATCGCTGCTGTAATGTGGTCATATCCTGGTGCTATATCTGTAGGGATAGGGCCTAACATATAATAAGGAGCCTCATTACTCATCCTCTTCTGTAAAATAATATTTGCCTCAATCTCGTCAATAGGGACATGTCCTGGTCCCTCAACCATCATCTGGCATCCCATTTGCCTGCCGCATTCTGCCAATTCACAATTTATCACAAGTTCCTGTATCTGGGCACGGTCAGATGAATCATGTATAGCCCCTGCCCTCATCCCATTGCCCAGGCTCAAGACCACGTCGTATTTTTTCAATATCTCTACAACCTTGTGAAATTTTTCATAGAGGGGGTTATCCTTTTTGTTCGTAAGCATCCATCCGACCATCTGGGCACCGCCCTTGGATACTAACCCGCCGTATCTATAACCCTGTTTTCTAAGCCGCTCTATGGTCATGAGATTAATCCCGCAGTGAATCGCCATAAATGATATACCATCCGCACACTGCTTTTCTATAGTATCAAAGAGGAGTTTTTCGTCCAGTTTATTAGGGTCATGATATAACCTCATTGCTTCACAAAATGCCTGATATAGAGGAACGTTGCCCACAGATATTTTAACGGAATTTATAACCCTCCTCCTGATATCATCCATATCACCCCCTACGCTGAGTTCCATCAGCGTATCTGCACCGGACTCTTCAGCCGCCTTGGCCTTTCTCACCTCAAGTTCCACATCCGCAATATCTGACGATGTCCCTATACTCGCATTGACCTTGGTTGTAAGCCCTTTGCCGATGCCTACCGCACCTGTCTTGCGCTTATAATTCTTAACAATTACTATCTTACCTTCTTTCACCATCTCGCAAATATATTCCGGCTCCCTGCCTTCCTTGTGAGCCACTTCTTTCATCTCCTCAGTAATTGTTCCACCAACCGCATATTCTAATTGGGTCTTCATCTTTAATCTCCTTTCATAAGAATGCTTGCACAGATGACATTTCCTGTTTGTACTTATCCTTAACTATTCCAATAAGACTAATCCGAAGATATTCAAGTTATCTGAATTACTGTTCAGGGTATTAATATTGAACCCGTTATTCCGGACAGTCGCATACACATCTATCCCGCACGCCTCCATAGAAGGCCTTGCTTCATCCGGGCGAATGCATTTCTCCTTCTCTACATCGCAGCTCCAGCATAATCCGCAAGGGCCAGCCCCCATGCCAAAAGCCTTATAATATCCCTGTTTAAATGCCTCTTTCTCAAGTTCGTGGACAATATACCGCACAAGCCAGCTTTTATCAGCATGGATTAGTAAACCATTATTATACTCTTTCAATATCTCTCTCATACGTTCATAAGATGGTGAATGGGGCGGGCAGGTAAGCCTCTTCCCATACTCTGGACATCCATACTGACATTTAAGCTGGACCCATCTTGAGACCACAATCGTCTCTGTAGAAATAATCACAGCCTTTTTACCACCTAACTCTACAGCCTTAGAGATAAGTCTATCTAACATCCTTTGATTCCCATTACTGCCTGTTCAAATATTTTATACCGCTGTTTTAATCCCTCTTTGTCTAAATTTCCCTTCTCAACACTGCGCAGCACATCCTCAAAATATTCCCTCAATTGGTAATTTATCTTATTTGTGACATCCATCTTCATTAAACCGCCATTAGCACATGCTAAATCCTCTCCTTTAAATAACCCGAGAACCATTTTGCAGGCAGGGAATACTGCATCGTATATCATCTGGACTCCATCATCTTCAAATTTGTATGTCTTCTCGTAATTATAAAATAAACGGTTCCCTTCCCCTACACTTCCAAAGTTCATTCCCCCATCAGCCATTCCCTTAAATAAAAATTCCCTATGACTCAAAAGGTGAGCAGAATTGGACGGAGATGATAAGAGTTCCATCTCTTTCAAAAGCTCAAAATTCTCTCGTATGTCCGTTACAAAAGAGGATGGCATAAACATAATAAATCCGATGGACAGATTGATATTGAGTTTTTGGACGATACGTATGGCGTTCCTGTTCTCTTCTTTGTTCGCCTTTCTCCTGAATAACCTCAATATCCGCTCTGAGCCGCTCTCTATTCCAAGAAATACGTCCTTTAGTCCTATAGAAACTAATTTTTTAAATATACCTTCTTCAACGTTAGACGGCATGCATTCAAAGCCAAATCGGACCTTCATTCTTTCCGTCTTTAATAATTCTACAAACTCATTCGCCCTATTTTTACCCTCTAATCCAGGTCCAAAGAAACTGGCATCAGCAAAATAGAAATAAGAAGCGTTAAATTCTTTTTTTATATATTTCATCTCAGCAATTATATTCTCCGGGTTCCTTCCCCTCCATCCGGAAGTCTTTCCATGATATTCAGGGATATAGCAGAAGGAACACCTGCCAAAACAGCCCCTGCTGCCGAGTATATAAAAGACTTCTCCTCCAGCGCCGGCATTATCCCGCAATGGAAACGGTATGGCATTTATATCCTCAAGAGGCGTAGAAGGCCGGAATTCTATGCCTGATGCACTGCGATAAGCAACTCCAGGAAAGGGGACTGCCCCGACGTTACGTCGGGACTTGTCCCCTTTTTCAAGCAATTGGGCAAGAGCTGCAAATGGCTCTTCCGGCTCTCCGACTATGACACTATCAATGGATGGGTTTTCTTTAAGTAAAGATTCGTAGGTAAATGTAGGATAGTAACCATATACAGTTATGTGTGTCCCGGCATTTGCCTCTTTAATCATCCTCGCCATTTCCAATACCCTGCCGGTATTATCCCACTGATATACAAGATGGATACCAACTATATCAAAGAAGCGAGATATAGACGCGACCGGTGTGGTATGTGTCCCTTCTGGAAAACCCATGTTTGGACAGGAGATAATTGTAACCTCAAAACCCTTATCTTCAAGATATGCGCCGATATAGCCGGTAATTAGACATGAAGCAAGCGGCGTATTGACTACATCATCAAGATTAGCTTTGTCCCGAATTACAGGCGGGTCAAATAAAAGTATTCTCATCTTAAAATCTCAAATAAAAAATCCTGCTCCGCCCGAGGCGGATCAGGATATAATTGTCTCCTCTACCTTCCCCTCGAAGGCCTTAGGTTATTCTCTTGCGTTTCAAGGTATTCTGGCTCTTGGCTCATCCTACTCACCACGCCTTCCCACCCCGACGTTACGTCGGAGCAGTGGCTTCCCGTGGTTTTCGTCCCCAATTACAGCGGCGGGGCCGTGATGGTTTCTCACCATCTTCCCTTCATGCGGCTATATATTTATTCCTTTAACCTGCATAACATAATACACCAAATCCCCCTCCAATGTCAAGGAAAATTGTGCAAGCAATTTTCCGCAGACCCGCCAATATTTCTGGCGGGTCAATATGATTTCCTATACCTTTAAATATAACATAATTTATTAACAGTAGTTAATAAAAAAGGATATGTTTTATGAACCTAATTTCTATTTTTCTATTTCCCAAGATTTCTGTTGATAAGTCCCGTTTTTTATGGTAATATTTAGAATCATAAATAATATCATAGGGTAATAAACATGGTTGGAATTCAGAAAGAGAAAATTGACCTGTTTTTTAAAAAACTGTCTGAGAAGTGTCCCGCGGTTATAGGGACGATTTATGTAACCGGCGGAGCAGCATTGATTCTGTATGGCATTCCACGGATGACCGATGATATTGATTTTGAAATACCAGAAGGATTGAGTGAAGAAAAAATTATGGCTGTTTCCAAAGAGATGGGGGTCCCTGTTCAGTTTGGGACGGATATTGAACGATGGGGAATGACAGCATTGACAGGTTACCGGGAACAAGCCAAACCCTACAAGTCATTTGGAGAATTAACAGTTAAGATTGTGGATCCTCTAAATCTCATTGCTCCCAAGCTAGCGCGTTTTTTAGACAGGGATATTGAAGATGTCAAGGTTTTGATTAAGAATTTCAACATTTCCAGACACCAATTACTTGAACATCTTAAACAGGTCTATGCCCGAAGTCCCGTTTCAATAGAAAAAGGATTGTTTCGAAATCAGGTGGCGCAATTTCTGAAGGACTATCAGCAAGAGATCTGGAGTCAGCAGGAACCGTTACCATCTTGGTTAACTATGTTAAGATGAGGTGGACAAAGTGAAACAAGTAGAAATTTTTGGAGAAAAATACAACATAGAAGATGGTTCCTTACGTAACTTACATCACCTGGTTTGGAAAATCCTGTTTCAGATAAATCAGAACCAGGTTGAGCAAGAAGAAATCTGCCTTAAAAAACATAGAGATGCTTTTCAGTTCTTTGAGAAGGCTTATAACATTGCTTATCTTCTTTCAGTCCTGAATCAGCAGAAATTGAAGGGCTGCAGAAAAGAGTCTCTACCGAATCGTTACCTTCCAAAATCAAGTGAAGACCCTTACCTTTTCTACAAAACTTACATAGGAAGGAACAGGGCTATGGATACGATTCGTTATCTTAACAAGTGGATCCCGGTTTACCAAAAATAAAAATTTGAAAAAACCAACTTCCTATCGTCTTGATCATATAATAGAAGGCATAATGGGATGAAAAATAAGCATATTTCCGGAGAGATGTACGCCTGCTTAAAACGCTACTGGGGCTATGAGCAGTTTCGTCCGTGGCAGGAGGATACTATCATGGCAATCCTGGAAGAACGCGAGACCCTGACTATTCTTCCTACCGGCGGAGGCAAGTCCCTTTGTTTTCAGCTTCCGGCTTTGCTGAAGGATGGGATGGCGGTGGTAATCTCGCCATTGATATCCCTGATGAAAGATCAGGTGGACGGACTTAAGGATATGGGTATCTCCGCAGAATGCCTTAATTCCAGCCAGGGCCCTCGCCAGCAGCGTTCGGTAATTGAACGCATCAGGAATCAAGAGGTAAAACTTCTGTACATTTCTCCTGAACGCCTGCAAACCGATGAAACGGTAGAGTTGTTAAAATCTGCTGCATTGTCCTTTTTTGTGATAGATGAGGCGCATTGCATCAGCCATTGGGGCCATGATTTCCGGGATGAATACCGTCATCTCGGGACCATCAAGGATAATTTTCCTGGAATAAACGTCCACGCTTTTACCGCTACTGCTACCAAAGAGGTGCAGGCGGATATTCTTGCCCAGTTAAGGTTTGACAGCCCGCAGCTTAATATCGCTTCGGTTGACCGGGCGAATTTGGCATACAGGGTTATGCCGCGGGCGAACGTTATTTCCCAGATCACGGGAGTTTTAGAGAAACATCCCGGAGAGGCTGGGATTATTTATTGCCTGCGCCGCAGTGATGTGGATAATATTTCCGGCAGGTTGAATAAATTGGGGTTTAAGAATTTGCCTTATCACGCAGGGCTCTCGGATGAAGAGCGTCATTTGAATCAGGACCAGTTTATCCGCGAGGAAGTAAATATTATAGTGGCTACAGTAGCTTTTGGTATGGGGATAGACCGATCGGATATTCGTTTTGTGATCCACGCGGCAATGCCCAAAAGTATTGAGCATTATCACCAGGAAACCGGCCGCGCTGGCAGGGATGGCCTGCCGTCATACTGCTACATGTTTTACGGCGGAGGGGATTTCGGCGTCTGGAATTTTTTCTCTGAGCAGTCGGCAAATCGGGACGTGATGCTGGATAAACTGCGGATTATGTATAATTTCTGCACCCAGCCGCAATGCCGGCATAAGGTTTTTGTTAATTATTTTGGCCAGGAATACAGGCAATCTTCCTGCCAGGCCTGCGATTATTGCTTAGGTGAAGTGGATATGGTAGATGATCCTGTTGGCGTAGGGCAGAAGATTTTGAATTGCATAGACAGCGTTAAATACGGGGATGACCGGGGGTTCGGCGCCGGTTATGTCGCCAATGTCTTAAAAGGAAATCCGACAAGCCAGATTGCAAGGTGGGGGCATCAAAGTAACCCGAATTTCGCGGCAATGTCCTCTGAAACGCTTGCGTATATCCGCTATCTGATAGAGCAGCTGATTGGACAGGGATATCTTTCGCGCCGGGGAGAGTATGATACTCTTTTCTTGACTGATTTTGGCAGGCGGCTTTTAAACGGTGAAATTACCCCCATATTAGCCAAGCCGCTGGTGGCAGCCAGGAAAAAAGAGATTAGCGTCCGTCAGAAAGTGAAGAAAGCCCAGGATTGGGCAGGTGTAGACAAGAGATTGTTTGAACTATTGCGCGGAAAAAGAGCGGAATTAGCCCGAAAACAGGGCGTGCCTGCCTATATCGTCTTTGGCGACAGGTCATTAAAAGACATGGCTTCCGTCAAACCGACAACCTGCGAAGCCTTTTCCGGAGTTTTCGGCGTCGGTGAGCATAAGCTGAAAATCTACGCTGAGCCGTTTATCGGCGTAATCAAACAGTATTTAAATTTATTTTAAATTTATTTCCTTGACAAACAGAGGAAATTGAGGTATAATAGATTACAATAGCAAATAGGTGAATAGAAGTTTATACCCGCAAGGTAAAATGTAATTCGCCTTGCGGTTTTTCTTTCTGCAATTATTTGCTAAAATCTTAGTGGAAGGAGGTAGCGAATAATGGCAAAAGGAAAAGTTAAGTGGTTCAACGACCAAAAAGGTTATGGATTTATAACACCGGATGATGGAAGCAAAGATTGTTTTGTTCACCACAATGCAATTCAAGGCGAAGGTTTCAAATCTTTAAGCGAAGGACAAGCAGTTGAATTTGAAATCGGAGAGGGCCCCAAGGGACCTCAAGCAACAAACGTAGTAAAGATATAACCTCGTTGTAAATAAGGCCCGGCTATAGTATAGTGCCGGGCCTTATTTTTTATGGTTTCTCTCCGACCGGTGCAAAAATATATTTGAAAGATTTTAAGGTGAGGGTGAGATTACAGCCATGACAACCAAATCTTCCTTTGCCTTAATCCCATGTGCCTCATTAGAGCGGCAGATGACCACAGAGCCGGCAGAAACATCAAATTTCTTTTCTCCTACAGTAAAAACACCTTTACCCTGCAGGGCTAACATCAACACCTCTGGCACTACAGTATGCGGTTCAATCTCCTGTCCTGCCTTCAAACAGAACCTGACTACGCGCATATTATCAGAGTTGTAAAGTAATTTCTTGCCTGGATGGTCAGGTGCAAATTCCAAATTTTCCAAAAGATTTTCCATATTCCCTCCTTTTCAATCTGTAACTTTCTCCTTTCCCATAATAAAGAAGTCCCTCAAGAAAATCCCAACCCCTGCGGCAAAACCTAATCCGAATATCGCACGGAAAATCCAGAACCAGTAGTTATAAACCCCCTTTACCGTAACGTATGGAATCCCCATTAACCTCTCCATATAGACTTGCACCAATCCTGCCCCGGTGATAGTAAGCACGATGAAGACCATGCTGATAGTCATAACCCAGAACGCTACCAGTCCCCGGTTTTGATTGAAGGTCTTTACCCCTTTAATCTCCGGCAATGCAATATAAATCATGGATAAGATTAAAAGGGCATAGGCGCCAAAAAACGCCATGTGTCCATGGGCAGTCGTTATCTGAGTCCCGTGTGTCCAACGGTTTATAACGGGCAGGGTATGTATAATGCCCCACAGCCCGGCACCTACGAAATTTAACAGCGCCTGACCAATGATAAAGTACGAGGCTACGTGGTGTTTATATTCATGTTTAAATTCACGTGTCGTCCGGAACGCATCCCATACCATGATTAGTAGAGGAACTGGTTCTAATGCGCTGAAGAACCCCCCGATACCGAGCCAGTAACGAGGCGTCCCTATCCAGTAATAATGATGTCCTGTCCCTAATATACCTGTGAAAAGGACAAGACCTACTTCAAGATACATCCATTTCTCTAATGTTTCTCTCTTTGCTCCTGTTACCTTGATAAGCATAAAACACAGGAGTGCACCGGCGATTACTTCCCATGTCCCTTCTACCCAGAGGTGTATAACCCACCACCACCAAAACTGGTCCTTGGCTATACTGGGCGTGAAAAACATACCGGGAAGATACATCAATGCCAGACCAATAAGTCCGCCTAAAAGAACCCCCTGCACTGATGTCCATCTTTTGGTCTTAAGTACTGTCATAAGGTTATTGAACAAGAAGAGCAGCACCGAAATCACCAGTAGGACGTCAGCCCAGCGCGGCGCCTCAATATACTCCCTGCCCTCATTAAATAAAAGCATCCCGCCTACCCATCTATTGGCATGGGGGACGAGTCCCATATATATATACCCCAATATTACCAGCAGAACAGTTGCTATAGTAGCCCAGAATTGGAAGCGGGCTAACGGCACGCTCCATAATTCAGTCTTTGACTCTTCGGGGATTACGTAATAGGTTGAACCCATTAATCCTAAGAGGAGCCACACTACCAGGGCATTTATATGGAGCGTTCTGATGGTATTGAAATTCAGGAACAAGAAGTTGGGCCAGATAAACTGTAATGCGGCAATTAAACCAACGATAACCTGGACACCAAACAGTAGAACTGCAGCTACGAAGAAATTATAGGCAATCTTTTGACTCTTGTAATTCATATTAACCTCCATTCTTTTATTATTCACCTGTAAGGGTTAGCATATAATCTGCCAATACGCTTAATTCTTCCTCACTTAAACTTGAAAAGTCAGGCATGGCAGAATCAGGGACCACGCTCTCCGGTGATTTAAAGTGTTTAACGTGCCAGTTCTTATCAGGATGACGTTTTGCTACCGCTGTCAAATCAGGGCCGGTAGTTCCGCCTATCCCGCTAATCATGTGGCAGAGAGAACAGCTATTTTCCTGATAGACCTTCTGGCCCGGCGTGAGTCCTGCCCTGGAACTTGAGATGGATGCACCAGCCAGGATTGGTTTCGGCGGCCAGCCATTCGTGTCAATCTTAGCAGTCCATTGCAGGAAAACAATCAGGTTGTCAATCTCCTCATCTGACATCTTAAAATTAGGCATCGCTGCCTTG
>CAYVEO010000035.1:0-30087 GCA_964449965.1 uncultured Planctomycetia bacterium | reverse complement strand
CTCCTCTCATCTTTTGAAATAGCACCCAGTATCTTTAAACCGTCAGAGAATATGCCGAACTCTTTTAGTTGATTCAATAGACTCATAAAATATTGATTCAGTGTCCCTTCCTGATGGAACAACAAACTTGTAAGGGCATGAGTAATCAATTCCTCCCCGGACATTTTATCCTGCGTCTCTTTATGTAACTTTTTAAACTCCCTGCTTATGACGCTCAAATAGAACGGGTACCCGCCGGTAAACGAGATTAAAAACCTCTTATGGGAATCCTGTATTTCTGTTTCTAAAAGATTTTCTTCCAAAAACTGTTTAGCAATTTCTGTATCAAATGGGTTCATTTCTATCGTTTCAAAATTACCAAACAGGAGATTAAGTTTTTGACTTAATATGCCCCTGGCTTTTTCTATCATGGAACTTGCCAATATATACATAGTGCTTTTCTGGACCATAATCTTCTTGCCCAGCTCAGCGAATGGCGAGGAAACCCCCAACTTTTCTAATAGATGAAATTCGTCCAGTACTATAAGACACAATTTACCTGTCTCCTGTTCAAGTATAGACGTCAGGTCAAGTAGCATGGAATACGCAGTATCAATCTCCCCCTTTTCAATGAGGGACTTGATATTACGTATGGATTCCACTGTCTTAGGAATAACCCTCTGCCCCATTTTCATCAAAAGGTCTAAATCGTTATCCACCTTCTGGTTCTGCCTTTTAAAAAAATTATATAATAGGACGCCGCTAACCCTGTCTGCAATATTAGCCAGTGGTTCATGTTTAATCTCTACATAGACAGGGATTATCCTGTCATCGGTAAGGCGAATGAGGAAGTTTAATAGAAGAGAGGTCTTTCCAACAAACCTATGACCTGTAATCGCTATGTTCTGCCTATAACCCTCTTTAAAAGACTTGCTCCTTTTATCCAGCAATTCTAATATGGCTACCCTATCAAAGAATTTCTCTCCAACAACCGGGTCACTGAACATAATCTAACCACCCGTAAAAATATTAAATGACAGGCGGGACGCCCGTCCTACATCTACCCTAAGGCAAATAATAAAGAGGGTTCTGTGGCTCATGGCCTTTCCTTATTTCAAAATGGAGGTGTGGTAATGACGTCCGCCCGGTAGAACCGGCAATAGCGATTTCCTGCCCCGAGACTACCCTATCACCAGGACGGACCAGTATCTCCTTATTGTGGGCATAGACGGTTGAGAAACCATCCTCATGGTCAACTATAATCGTCTTGCCATACCCTTTTAGAGAGTCACTGCAAAACAAGACCTTGCCTGACCTGGCTGCTGCAACTGCATGGCCATCTTTCGCCTCAATATCTATACCTTTATTCCTTCCGCCGTCCCATTTTGCCCCGAAGGGTAAGGTAACCCTGCCCTTGATAGGCCAGATAAAACCCTTTGCTTCAGGGACAATAGGTTTTACCGGTATATTCAGAGCCGAACTTCTGCCAGGTATATATAGCAACTGTCCTTCTTCTATGACAGAACCACCCGGTAGTCTGTTAGCCTTTATAATCTCATTTACAGGGACACCATATATTTGAGATATACGCCATAACGTCTCCCCATCTTTTACCTTATGATATATACCAGACGTCTTCTTTATTTCAGTGCCAGAGGATGGTGCCGTAACATGTCCCCTCGTGGCACAACCTGTCAGGAGATATACTAATAAGGCAAATATGGCCGCTCTGATTCTGGAGCGGGTGATGGGACTCGAACCCACGATATTCAGCTTGGGAAGCTGACGTTCTACCACTGAACTACACCCGCAAGAAAATTGGCTTCGCCTCAAACCTAAAAACATGTCAGTTTTTTAAATTCCTTATATCTTCTATCTATCTCGTCCATAGTAAGTCTACGCAGCCTGTTCAGACTAAAATCCTCCACATTGTAAGATGCCAGGACACTGCCATAGATTATAGCCTTTCTCACGTTCGGCTCAGTTATCTTTCTGACCTTTGAAAGATAACCCATGAACCCGCCTGCAAACGTATCCCCTGCCCCTGTAGGGTCGTATATAGATTCCAGTGGATAAGCAGGTGCAGAGAAAAAAGAGTGATTTGAAAACAGGAGCGCACCATGTTCACCCTTCTTGATTATCACCATCTTCGGTCCAAAAGAGAGTATCCTTCTCGCCCCTTTCAGTAAATTTGGTTCTTCTGCCAATTCCCTTGCCTCAGCATCATTCAATATGAATATATCTACCTTCTTTAGCAGCCGAATCAGATCTCTTTTCTTATTCTCAATCCAGAAATTCATAGAGTCACACGCAACCAATGCGGGCTTATTCACCTGCATCAGGACGTCCTCCTGCAACGTTGGGTCTATATTGGCTAAGAATACGAAATCCTCATTCTTATATTCCTCAGGTATGTGGGGCCTGAAATTGCTGAACACGTTCAGGTGAGTATAGACGGTCTTTGCCTCATTCAAATCATATTCGTAACAGCCTTTCCACCTGAACGTTTTTCCATTCCTCACCTGGAGTCCCTTTACGTCTATATCCTTATCCTTTAAAAATCTTATATGCCTTGAAGGAAAATCCGCACCAACGACTGCTACCAATTTCACCTTAGTAAAGAAACTGGCACTGCATGAAAAATAGGTCGCAGACCCTCCCAATACCTCCTCTACCTTGCCGAAAGGCGTAGTAACAGAATCCAGCGCCACGGAACCAACGACTAACAGGCTCATAGCAATGCCCTCTCTATTGCCTTCATAGAGCAATAAGTGGAACACATGGTGCATACATCCTTCTCGCTCGGATGAGATTCTCTGCGATACCTCTCAGGGCGTTCTTTATCTATTGCAAATTTAATCTGTTTCTTCCAATCCCTTTTCTTTCTCACCTTTGACATCCTTATGTCCCAGTCAATCGCACCCTGGACCCCTTTGGCAATGTCAGCCGCATGGGCAGCAATCCTCGCGGCAATAACGCCTTCCTTAACATCCGTTACATTTGGTAATCTCAGGTGTTCTGAAGGCGTCACATAACACAGGAAATCCGCACCTGCCATCGCTGCAATAGCCCCGCCTATGGCAGACGTAATATGGTCATATCCCGGGGCTATATCCGTTACCAACGGTCCTAAAACATAGAATGGGGCGCCATGGCAAAGTCTCTTTTCTAAAAGGACGTTTGCCTCTATCTGGTTCATCGGGACGTGTCCCGGTCCCTCTATCATAACCTGAACACCCTCATCCTGGGCGTTCTTTGCCAGTTCCCCTAATAGTATAGTCTCCTGCACCTGTGCCCTGTCAGTAGCATCTGCCAATGCCCCAGGCCTCATGCCATCGCCCAGACTTAAAGTCACGTCATACTCCTTCGCTATCTCAAGCAGCCTGTCATATCTTTCATACAGCGGATTCTCTCTCTTATTGGTTAACATCCACTCTATCAAGAATGCACCGCCGCGGCTGACCACGTCCATTATACGTCCTTCCTTCTTGAGCCGCTCTACAGATTCAAGGGTCACTCCGCAGTGAACCGTTATAAAATCCACACCATCCTTTGCATGTGCCTCAATAGCCTTAAACAGGTCATCTTCATTCATCCTTGAAAGGCTGCCGCGCCTTTTGCCAATCTCACAGATTGCCTCATATATAGGGACAGTTCCTACAGGGATAGAGGATGCCTTTAAAATCTCTTTTCTGATTCTGCTTATATTACCTCCTGTGCTCAGGTCCATAATTGTATCAGCACCGCTTTCTACCGATACTTTTAATTTTCGTAATTCCTCCCTGAGACTTACAGAGTCAGGAGACGTCCCTATATTAGCATTAACCTTTGTCCTGAGTCCCGCACCTATCCCGCATAATTTTTTAATCCTGTGATTTCTATTAGCAGGTATAATCAACCTGCCTTTTTTAATGTTTTCACAAATGTATTCAGGGTCTAAACCCTCATCCTTTGCCACCCTTCTCATCTGGGGCGTTATTTTGTTTTTCTTTGCAAATTCTAACTGGGTCATATCTTATCCTATAAGTCCTTTCAATTGCCTCACCGCCTGGGTTATATTATCACTCCCTACCACTGCCCGAACCACTGCAATTCTTGTTGCCCCTGCATTAACAACGTCCTTTATGTTGTTTTCGTCAATCCCGCCTATTGCAACAAAAGGAATTTTTATCCTCTCTTTAATCTGACGTATAAGTTCAAGACCGACAGGCTTATAATCAGGTTTTGTTGGAGTAGCAAATATAGGCCCTACCGCTATATAATCAGCACCGTCTGTCTCAGCCTGAATCGCCTCATCCAGGCTGTGAGTGGAGACGCCTATAATTTTTTCTTTCCCGATTATCTTCCGCGCAAGGTATAAAGGTAAGTCATCCTGTCCTAAATGCACACCGTCAGCATCGGTTGCCAATGCTATATCTACCCTGTCATTCACGATGAAATCCACGTGCCTTCTATGCGTGAGGAGCCTTATCTCATTACCAACCTGCACCAATTCTCTAACACTCGCATCCTTGTCCCTTAATTGCACAACATCTGCCCCGCCATCAATGGCAGCCTTTATAACCTCAAGATGCCCCCTGTTCTTTGACGCTTTCTTATCTGTTATGACGTAAAGTATAAAATCTTTCACATGCCTTCTTCTCCAGCGTATAGACCCTGAACCTCAATCGCTTAAATCTTTCACTCGGTCTTTTATCTACCACTTTAAAAAATTCTTCTAATACCCGCATAGATTCTTTTACCCTCTGGATATTAGCCTCAAATATCCCAAAAGGGTCTTTTCTTTTAGACTCTTCCCTTGAACTCTTCCTGCCTACGTCTAAGTCGCTTTCTCTTTCCATCAATAGTTTTTTAAAATCCATAGATTTGGACTCGCTTATGATAGACATAACGGCATGTCTTATATTTTTTAATTCTTTTGTAAGTCCGGCATCGTCCATTAAGAATCTCGCTACCTCTTCACATACCCTCAATCCCTCCCTCACCCTGTTCAGGTTTGCGTCTATTATACGATAGACACTTCTTTCAAACGCTGGTTTAGTCCTATTTCTTTGTCCGTTGCTCATGATTTGATTCTTTCTATGATTGCACTCGTAGAATAACCTTGGACGTAGGGAATAGTCTGGACAATACCTCCATAGGATTCAACAAAGTCTTTCCCGACGACTCTATCTACATCCCAGTCCCCGCCTTTTATCAGAATGTCAGGCTTTAATTCCATTATTACCTTTAATGGGTCAACCTCTTCAAATATAGTAACATAATCTACAGACTCAAGGGCAGCCACTATCATTGCCCTTTCCTTCTCATTGATTATGGGCCTTGGGTCCCCCTTCAATCTTTTTACGGATTTATCGCTGTTGAGTGCAACTATCAATATATCTGCACACCTTTTTGCCGCTTCAAGGTACTCTACGTGTCCACGGTGAAGTATATCAAAACATCCGTTTGTAAATGCAATTCTCTCGCCCTTTTTTTTCAGTCCCCTTATTATCCCCTTTAATTTTGACCTGGTCTTTATCTTGTCTCTTAACATCTATTATGTTTTAAAAATGCCTTCCTCTATCAATTCGCACAGGATATGTCCGCACGTTATGTGCGACTCCTGGATACGGGGCGTATCATTAGATGGGACTACGAAGGATATATCTGCAATTTTACCAATCTTGCCTCCATTCCCGCCTGTCCATGCCACTGTCTTAATCCCCATCTTTTTGGCCTGCTTTATACCTGCAATAACGTTTTGGGCATTGCCACTCGTAGATATACCGATAGCCACGTCACCCCTTTTCCCCAACCCTTCAATCTGGCGGGCAAATATATTTTCAAATCCATAGTCGTTGGCTATACTTGTTATTATAGAAGTGTCAGTAGTAAGGGCAACCGCCGGTAATGCAGCCCTCTCCTTCTTAAATCTCCCTATAAGTTCGCCTGCTATATGCTGGCTATCAGCCGCACTCCCTCCGTTTCCGAATAATATCACCTTCCCGCCTTTTTTGAGAGACTTGATAATGAGGGAAGCGATGAGGGATATAACGTCACTCTGCTTTTTATAAATCTCCTCCTTAACCTTAATGCTCTCTTTGAATATAGATACTATCCTTTTCTTCATAAGAATCCTTTCTTTTTAAAAACGGAATTCAGGTACTATAAATTATAAGGTGTAAGGGAAATAAAGTCAAGGAGAAAAAACGGTTAAAAAATATTTTGCTTTACCATAAGAAGAAAAAATGTTAAAATTATACAATGAACGCAAAAGAACTCCCGCTTCGGGCAGAGCTTTTTGGGCCGGACCAGTTAGAGAATCATGCAAAACTCCTTGCATCAAAACAGGAAATTGATCCGAGTCCCGGACCCGAGCGGCTACTCCACCGGCTAAGGCACAACGAGCAGGTAATACGTGAGTCCTACCATGCCATTGCCGAGGACGTGCGTGAGGGCCGTCACATAACCCCGGCTGCAGAATGGCTTCTTGACAATGCCTACCTGATAGAAAACCAGATTGACATCGCCAGGGAATATCTGCCTCCAGGATATAGCAGGGAACTGCCGCGTCTTGCTGCAGGAGAATTCAAAGGATACCCGCGCATTTACGAGTTAGCCTTTGAACTTGTCTCGCATACTGACGGCAGAATTGAGACAGGAAATCTCACACTCTTCTTAAAAGCATATCAGGCGGTTCTCCCGCTAAGATTAGGGGAGTTGTGGGCGATACCTATTATGCTCCGCCTTGCACTTTTAGAGAATCTACGGCGAGTGGCATACCGCATTGCCCTTAGAAGACGAGACAGAAAAGAGGCAATGGAATGGTCCAAACGTTTCCTTGACGTCGTCCATAGGCAGCCAAAAGCACTCATTATAGAACTTGCAGACCTCGTCCGTGCCAATCCACCCATATCGCAGGCGTTCATAGCCGAACTTGCAACAAGCCTTCATGGCCACCATCCTGCATTAGTATTAGTCATCAACTGGATTGAACAGGAGCTCTCTGAAATGGGTCAGACCATAGAGCAGATTCTCCAGTCTGAAAGTCATGAGCAGGCAGCTAATGGCGTATCGGTCGGCAACAGCATCACAAGCCTGCGGATGCTGACAACGCTCGTCTGGGAAGATTTTGTTGAATCATCGAGTATAACTGAGCACGAACTGAGGCAGGACCCTGCTGGTATTTATTCAAAGATGGACTTCCGTACTCGTGACAGGTACCGCCATGTAGTTGAGCGTCTTGCGAAATATAGCAGAAGAAATGAACAAGAGGTTGCCGCATTAGCTGTCCAACTGGCGGGAGACTACAGGTTAAAAGAGGACACTTGCCAGAAAAGCCACGTGGGTTACTTTCTTATGGGTAATGGTTTACCAGAACTGGAACGAGCGTTGAACTATAAACCGCATTTATTCCAACGTTTGTGGAGGCATCTAAGCCGCCGTCCTTTTGTAGTCTATGTACCTGCTATAGTCTATGTTACCGCAGTGCTGGCGGTAACACTACTCCTTCAGGCATGTGAGATTCTTACTCTCGGGTGGGGATGGCTCCTATTTGCAGGCATTTTTTTACTAATCTTCACTTCTCAGTCAGCCATCTCTATTGTCAACTGGCTCGCCACAATCCTTGTGCCTGAGCGAGGTATGCCGAGACTTGATTTATCAAAAGAAATCCCGGACGAACATCGCACTGTAGTTGTCATTCCAACGATGCTTACTTCAATGAGGGCAGTCAACGACCTCATTGAAACCATAGAGATTCACTATCTTGCCAACCGGAGCACTAATCTTTTCTTTGCTCTTTTAACTGATTTCGTAGATGCGCCCGGCGAGACCATGCCTGATGACGACCGCCTCATTAAAAAGGCGGCAGATGAAATCCGGAATCTCAACACAAGATATGCTGAAACCAACCAGACGACATTCTTCCTTCTCCACCGTCCAAGATTATGGAACCCCGGGGAGCGCATCTGGATGGGGTATGAGCGTAAGCGCGGGAAACTTCAGGAATTCAACAGACTTATTCGTAAAGGAGTAACTGACGGGTTCTCGCTAATCGTCGGTGATATTCCACTCCTCGGTTCAGTCAAGTATGTAATTACACTTGATACTGATACTCACCTGCCGCCAGAGACAGCATGGAAGATGATTGGAACAATGGCACATCCATTGAACCGTCCGAATATTAATCCTTCAACAGGTTGTGTTGCAGAGGGCTATGGTGTTCTTCAGCCGCGTGTCGCCATCAGCCTGGCAGGAGCCAGCCGTTCCCGGTTTGCCAGACTCTTTTCCGGAGAGGTTGGCATAGACCCATATACCAGAGAGGTATCTAATGTCTATCACGACATTTTTGCCAGAAGCCAGTTCATTGGCAAAGGTATCTATGACCTTGAAGCGTTCAGCCGTGCAGTTGGTAACCGTTTTCCTGAAAACAGGATTTTAAGCCACGACCTCATTGAAGGGGCGTATGCGAGGTGCGGATTCATTAACGACGTGGAACTTATTGAAGACCATCCTTCACGATACATCTCAGACGTTAACCGCCGGCACAGGTGGACCCGGGGCGATTGGCAGGTAGCACCGTGGTGCCTTTCGTATGTACCGGGACCAGACGGAAAATCTGTGCATAATACTCTGGAACCCCTGTTTAGATGGATGCTCTTTGACAACTTAAGGAGAAGCCTGACATTACCTGCCTTATTGATATTATTGGGAACAGGCTGGCTGACTCTACGTAATTCAGCGTTAGTCTGGACAGTGGGTCTTTTGACGCTCTATCTGGCGCCGAATTTTTTACGGGCAATTAGTTCATACATCTTGAAGCCCAAAAATGTATTCTGGAGTTCGCATCTAAGCCGCACAACAGTCAATGAAGGAAGACATCTCACGATTGAAATCCTGAAGATTGTTTTTCTTCCTTATGAAACTCTCTCTAATGTTGATGCAATCTTTCGTGTCTTATGGCGCACTATGATTAGTCACCGCCGCCTCCTTAAATGGCAGACCTCAAGGGATGTTGAAAAAAACACAAAGGTAGGACTGGGACTAACCTTTCTCAAGATGTGGATATCGCCGTTTATAGCTACTGCCGGAACTGTATCTCTTTTAATCTTTAACAACTCAGCACTAAATTCTGCACTTCCTTTTATCGTGATATGGTTTGCAGGACCTATCCTTGCGTGGTTCATCAGCAAGCCCCTGAAATTACGAAAGGCGAGATTTACCCTTTCACAAACAATATTCTTAAGAAGATTGGCACGTCGCACATGGATGTATTTTGAACATTTCATAGGGCTTGAAAGAAATTGGCTCCCGCCTGATAACTTTCAGGAGCAGCCACAATCTAAGATAGCCGAACGGACGTCCCCGACTAATATTGGGCTCGGACTGTTAAGCACCCTGGGTGTATACGATTTTGGATACATCTCAACAGGAACGCTCATTGACCGCATAGAAAAAACATTTACTACTCTGGAGAAGATACAGCGTTACCGGGGGCATTTCTTCAATTGGTACGATGTCCAGACGCTCTTACCGCTCAGCCCTCTTTATATTTCAACGGTTGACAGCGGGAACCTCTCTGCATGTCTTATCACACTCAAGGGTGGATTATTAGAATTAGCAAGCGGCAATATTATCCCCTCTCGCTGGCGGCAGGGCATTGAAGATACAGTTAGTATATTGGCGGAGGAGGTTGAGAAAAATCCGGGAAGGACACATGACCCCGGATTCCAGAAGATACTGGATACGGTTAGTGACCATACACATCAACTCTCACAGGTATCTCATGGGTTTCAGTCTGTTAAAGCAGCGTTATCAGAACTGAGTTCATCCATTTCTCAGCTGGAAGCATTCCCCGCGTATGAGAACGAGGTTAAATTCTGGCTTACTGCACTACGCCGGCAGGTAGAAGATTTCCAGACCGATTTGATATTTCTCCTGCCATGGCTCTCTAATGATAAGTCATTTCAGTTTCTAACAGAACATCCGCCTCAAGATGAACCAGTAAACCCTGATATTATCAAACTGAAAGAAGAGATGGATAGTATAAGGACGTTAAAAGACCTCGTTGGTCTTGAAACCCGAATTTGTCCAAAGATAGATGGTTTGTTATTGCGCACCTTTGAAATCTCCGGGGCTATGAAGGAATATCTTAAAAATCTACGCGAGGCAGTAAGCAATGCCAGTGAACGGGCCACAGGACGCATTCGTTCTCTTGAAAACCTCGCATTACGGTGTAAGGAACTTGCGGAAATGGACATTGATTTTCTCTATGACCCTTCCAGAAAGTTATTTGCCATCGGGTTTATGCTTGAAGGACACAGGCGGGACCCGGGATATTATGATTTGTTTGCCTCTGAGGCGCGCGTATGCTCTTTTCTCGGCATAGCACAGGGAAAACTTCCGCAGGAACACTGGTTCCTTCTGGGCAGGCAATTGATATCCGCAGACGGAGTCCCAACGCTTATTTCATGGAGCGGCTCAATGTTTGAATATCTTATGCCCCTTCTCTTTATGCCAGCGTTTGAAAATACCCTGCTGAGTGAAGCCTATCGTGGCGCTGTTTCATACCAGATAAGATACTGTAACAGAGAAGGTGTACCATGGGGTATATCCGAATCCTGCTATAATCTCGTTGACGGCCAGATGAACTATCAATACAGGGCGTTTGGGGTCCCCGAACTCGGACTTAAACAGGGACTGGCAGACGACCTTGTTGTGGCGCCTTATGCCTCAGTCCTGGCGCTTATGGTCATGCCAGAGGAGGCGTGTATCAATCTGCAGTTAATTTCAAGAATGGGACTGGTTGGAAGATTCGGATTCTATGAGGCTATTGACTATACCCCTAAGCGTGTGCCGCGGGGTGAGTCCTATGCTGTAGTGCAGTCTTTTATGGCGCATCATAGCGGGATGAATCTTCTGGCATTAGACAATGTGCTGTTTGGCGATATAATGCACAGGAGATTTCTTTCAGACCCTGAGGTTCGCACATCCATACTCCTATTGCAGGAACGCATCCCTGCTGTACGTGCAAGCATGCGGCAGGAGAACCGTCTGATACCTTCTTATGAACGTATTGCCGGTCCAGAAGTCAGGGAGACAGTAATGCAGGTTTATACAGACGTCCAGCAGCCTGTGCCTGATGTGCATCTCCTTTCCAATGGCAGGTATCACGTTATGCTCACCAGTGCCGGCAGTGGTTTCAGCAGATGGAATAATATAGCCCTTACCCGCTGGCGTGAAGACCTGACGCGAGACTGCTGGGGTTTCTTCTTTTACCTGAAAGACGTGGAGGACCACAATATCTTTTCATGTACGTATCAACCGCTTTGCCAGAAGACTGACAGGTATGAGGCAATTTTCTCACAGGGACGTGCTGAATTCAGGACTCAGCATAACCAATTAGACGTTCATACGCGGATTTCTGTCTCACCTGAAGATGATATAGAATTACGAAGGATTATTATCACAAATATGTCTGAGGAGGAACGGATACTGGAGTTGACAAGTTTTTCAGAGATGATTCTCGCTGAACCGCGTGCTGAACTGTCTCACCCTGCATTCAACGCACTTTTCCTTCAGACCGAGGCTGTGCCGGAAAAGACAGCGCTCTTGTGCACAAGGCGGACCCGCTCTCCTGAAGAATCGTCAATATGGCTTTTCCATACAGTTCTTGTGCGTGGTGCAAAAAACTTTCCGCCGCAGGCATCGTATGAAACAGACCGCTCCAGGTTTATCGGAAGGTGCAGGGATACATCAAATCCTCTGGCACTTGAGTCGTCGGGTCCGCTCTCAGGCACTGTCGGTCCTGTCCTTGACCCGTGCATTGCGATACGCCATAGAATTCATCTTGACCCGGGAGAAGCAGTAATAGTGGATGCCATAACAGGGGTCGGGAAGAATAGAGACGGCGCCCTCACGTTAATTGACAAATATCATGACCAGGGCCTCGCAGACCGCGTATTTGAGTTAGCCTGGACACAGAGCCAGGTTTTACTCCATCAACTCCATGCCACCGAGACTGATGCCCATCTCTTTGCACGCTTTGCAGGCTCAATAATCTATGCCAACATCCGTTACCGTGCCAGTATAAGTCTGTTAACCCGCAACAAGAAAGGCCAGCCTGATTTATGGCGGCACGGGATATCCGGTGACCTGCCAATTGTCCTGGTTCGCGTGACTGATGTAACAGGGCTGGAACTTGTGCAGAATATACTAAAGGCGCATGCCTACTGGCGGTATAAGGGACTCAAGGTAGACCTTGTCATCTGGTCAGATGCATTTGCCGGGTACCGTCAGAGCCTCCTTGACCAGATTATTGGTATTGTGAACACCGGACCTGAAGCAAAGATGCTCAATCAGTCAGGAGGCATCTTCGTGCGGAGCACAGACCAGGTTCCAGAAGATGATAGGGTCCTTTTGCAATCCGTTGCCAGACTGTATCTTTCTGACAGGGCAGGCACTCTCTCTGAACAGGCTGAACGCAGGGTCCGGATAGAACCAAATATTCCGAGATTGAAACCTGTCCGTCGTCCTTCTCCTACTTCGCCAGAGGAAATGGACATCCCGCCGAGGGAATTGGTTTATTTCAACGGTATCGGGGGCTGGACACCTGATGGTCGTGAATATGTTATTATTCTGAGACCTCAAATGGCAACACCGGCGCCATGGGTCAATGTTCTCGCAAATGAAAACTTCGGAACGGTAATCACTGAATCCGGCAGCAGTTATACATGGTATGAGAATGCCCACCAATACCGCCTTACACCCTGGTATAATGACCCTGTTTGCGACTCAAGCGGCGAATCGTTTTACATTCGCGATGAGGAGACCGGGCGTTTCTGGTCGCCAACTCCGCGCCCCGCACGAGGACATACACCTTATGTCTCCAGGCACGGTTTAGGATACTCGGCGTTTGAGCATACCCAGGACGGCATCTTTACAGAAATGATGACATACGTAGCTGTGGAAGCACCTGTCAAATTCATCACCATAACCCTGCGGAACCTTACAGGGCGTGACCGCAGGATTAGCGTCACAGGTTTCTGTGAATTAGTCCTGGGCGAAAACCGATGCATAAACGCAATGCACGTGGTAACAGGCGTTGACCCGCAGACAGGCGCTATCTTTGCAGCCAATTCATATACAACGGATTTTTCTGATAGGATGTTTTTCTTCCAATCGAGCGAACAGGACAGGAGTTGGACAGGAGACAGAACAGAATTCATAGGACGGAACAGGTCATCTGATGCACCTCTGGCTATGGAGAGGCGGCACCTTTCCAATCGTGTTGGTGCCGGATTTGACCCCTGCGCCGCCATACAGTCATTTATAACTGTGCCAGCAGGACAGCAAAGGCAGGTTGTTTTTGTCATCGGCGCCGCTCGCACAGAACAGGAGGCACGTAACATCCTAACAAGATTCAGCGGTATAGATGGAGCGCACCATGAACTGGAGGCAGTCTGGGAATTCTGGAGGCATCTCTTAGGAGGTATATATGTAGAAACCCCGGACCCATCAGTTAATTGTCTCGTAAACCACTGGCTCCTTTATCAGGTAATATCCGGAAGATTCTGGGGGCGGAGCGGTTACTACCAATCAAGCGGCGCCTACGGATTCAGGGACCAGTTACAGGATTCTATGGCATTCCTGTATGAATGTCCATGGCTGACGCGCCAGCATCTCTTGAGGTGTGCCAGCAGGCAATTCCGTGACGGGGATGTCCAGCACTGGTGGCACCCGCCGAATGGACGGGGTATTCGCAGCCGGTTTTCTGATGATTACCTCTGGCTTCCATATGCGGCATGCCGGTACGTAACTGTCACTGGAGATACCGGCATCCTTGACGAACAGGTCCATTTCCTTGAAGGACGCAAACTTGCACAGGGTGAAGAATCATATTATGACATGCCTCAGGTAAGTGACCAGCAGGCATCTCTATATGAACATTGTATGCGCGCTATTCAGCACGGGTTAAAATTCGGTCAACATGGTCTTCCGCTAATAGGCAGCGGCGACTGGAACGATGGACTGAACCGTGTCGGAAAGGAAGGTAAAGGTGAAAGCGTGTGGCTTGCGTTTTTCCTATATGATGTCTTGAACCAATTCTCTAAAATCGCAATGCTGCGTAACGACCATGAATTTGCAAGACATTGTCTTGATTCTGCACACACTCTCAAATCCAACATAGAGGCAAACGCATGGGATGGACGATGGTATCTCAGGGCATTTTTTGACGATGGTCAACCTCTCGGTTCAGCGCAAAATACAGAATGTCAGATTGACTCATTACCGCAGTCATGGAGCGTCCTCTCTGGTGCAGATAATTCACAACGTGCAGAATTAGCACTGAAGTCGGTGCTGGACATTCTGGTTGACGAAGAATTTAACCTCATACGTCTATTCATGCCTCCTTTTGACTCCACTACTTTAGACCCAGGTTATATAAAAGGATATCTCCCCGGCGTGCGGGAAAACGGGGGACAATATACCCACGCTGCTGTATGGGTAGTAACTGCTTTCGCATCACTGCGGAACTCTGAGGATGCATGGAGACTCTTCTCAATCATCAACCCGATAAAACACGGTGACACACCCGAGCACATCGCAAGATACAAGGTTGAGCCATACGTTCTTGCAGGAGACGTTTATACTGCACAGGGACACGAGGGCAGAGGAGGCTGGACATGGTACACAGGCTCAGCCGGATGGATGTACAGGCTCATCGTTGAAAAATTTTTAGGAGTCTCACTTCAGGTTGATACGCTCACACTTACACCGCTTCTCCCTCGAGGATGGCAATCCTGCACTATCCACTACCGTTTCCGTGGCACCATGTATCACATCTTTATCAAGGTGCTCGGACCTAATACATGGAATGTTCAAAAGGTATCCATTGACGGGGAAGAACAGGCTGATTTGAAGATACATCTCCGTGACGACCATGCCGAACACAACGTCAACGTAGAGGTAGGATAAAAGGACCTAATAATACCTTAATCCATGTTTTTATTCTGTTCCTTACCATAAGTGAAGTTGACTATCTTGCTTTTGGACAGTTCAAGGTTAGGCATGATTATAACGGCATTTTCCTCTGATAAGAATTTTGAGCGGCGGATGCCAATGTCCAAGACTTTAACCTTCTCACCGGAAGGTAGTTTAATCTCATCCCCTATGCGGAATGGTCTATCAACCATGATTAAAAACCCGGCAATAATATTAGCGATAGTATCCTGGGCTGCTAATGCTATCGCCAGAGAACCTACTCCGAGAGATGCGATTATCGCCTTGGTATCAACCCCAAAGCGGCTTAAAATAATAATCGCCCCGATAACCCATAGCACTGCACGACCTGTACGACTGAATAACGGTATGAATTCATCGTCCAATGAGGTCTTTGTCTTTACCGCTATAGTATCCCTATACCATGCCAATGCAGTCCCTACCAATTTCTGTATCCAGTAGGTTATAAATACTGCGGTAAGGAAATATAACGCACCTTCAACGAATTTCCTATTATTATCGGATAGAGTTTCTTTCAGATATATTTGATATGCCCAGATGTAAAAAACGGCTATTAACAAGACAAGGAATAAAGGGAGGAGGCTCTTCTTAAACATCACCCCCCATAATTTGTTAAATTTTATGTCATTCATATCTTTTATACCCTCTCAATTAAGGAAATACGTTCTGACTCTGAGATTGTCTTGCAGGTTTCAGGGTCTATGGCAACGCAACAACCATTTATGATACTTGTAACAACTTCACCCCTGGCGAATTCATTTCCTTTTAGATTCGGGGCATCAAGTAATCCTGTCTTTATTGCCTTAGTTAAAACATCAGTGTCTATAAATGGGTCAGACACTTTCCGTTTGCCTAATCCTTTGACTGCATCTAAGAGGAAAATAGATTCACTTATTAATTCCTCTTTTCTTTTTTGAATATCCTTATCCTGTGCAATATCTGGGAGCCCTAACAGGCAATCTTTTATTACACCCCTGGCAATCTTACAGGATTCTATTATTTCATCCGGCCGTGCAGCATGGTCTGCCTCACAATACCCAACTACATGGACAATATGTGGTTTCAAAAACATTCCTGTATAAATAGCCGATGCCATCTGCCCCTTGGCAATTTCAGGGATAATTGAAAGACTTGACAACCCTGCCCGCACCATACGAAATGAAACAAAATTCTCATCATGTAATCCTTCAATGAGTGCAATCTTCGCAAGCATCTTGGCAAGGTCCATCCTCGGTGATGTCCCTGTCGGGGTATTAAACATATATTGTGAAACATAATATTTCACACCTAACTTTTTTGCATTATACGCACCTAAAAATGCAGTCGCCACAGCCACTACGTCATGGGCACCCCTCAAACTCCACTGGTGCGACTCGTTTACTTCTACCGGAACCCCCTGTCTGGCATACCATGCTATAACATCCTGATTCTCTTTCATGGAATCAGGGAGAGGACGTTTTGACCTTCCGTCTAATCGGTTATACCATGACAAAGGGATTGCACCCCAGCAATTATTTATAGTTTCAACTGACATCTCTGCCCATTTAAGTAAATCCTGTGTCCCGCTGTAACACCGCAGGAGAGGGAAATTGCCACACCTGGTAGCGTTATAGATAACCTTTAAATCATCAGGTGAACGCAAAGGAACGCCGCCGGCCCCATTCTGTTTTGAATCAATCTCATTCTGACGGAAGAAGAATTCCTGGGCATTCTGGTCAGGCCCTAAGGAGAGTATATCCAGAACACCTGCGAGAGCAATCTCCTTTGAACCTTTTATGGTATCTGAAAGCGAAGGCTGACCAAAATGATGGCGTATAAGTGGAAATGGGGCATTATATTTGATTCTTTCAACCAAATCTTGTGGATATTTTGCCTCCTTGCCCTTGCCTTTCTCACCCTTTAAAAATGCTATAATCTCATCTTGCGGGGTTGCCTCAGTAACGAGCCATTCAAATATCCCTAATTTCCTGGCAACCTCTGCAACTGGTGGAGTGCAACCTAAAAACATGCGTTTTTTTAAACCTGTTTTAGAAATTCCTTGGGATAATTCTTTAAATACCTCCTCTGCTACCTGAGGACTCAGACGATAACTTAACGCCACGATTTCAGGATTATACTTTTCAATCGCCTGAAGCAATTTATCAACAGAAACAGCCGGACCTAAAAAGTGTATCTCGTAACCTAAGTCTTGTGCTAAACTTAAAAATTTCATAATCCCTGCCACATGGACGCATTTCCCTATAGATGCACCAAGTATCATCATATACTACGACTCCCTTCCTATCAATCTCCTTACGTGGTTCCAATCACCATGAATCTTATATCCTTAACTGACATACCAGCAAGCCCAAGTTTTTCTACTGTCCGACCTTTTATAAATAAAAATGCCACCTGAGTTTATTTTCAGGTGGCGGCCCGACCACCAATAATACCTTCAGAAATATTATAAAAATATCTCTGAACCCAAAATTATTTTATCTTTATAATTTAGTTTAGTATACATCAAAATAACGTGATTGTCAAACAAAAATCCTAAAATTTCTAATTTCTGATTTTTGCATTTTTCTTGACTTGTCTTTGAGCAGGATGTATAATTTAATCGTAATATGGGACTAAAACTTGTTATAAAAATAGTTATCTGTATCCTCTTGATAGGGGCAGGATTTATTGCAATTAGTTATATTGCTATTACTTCTAATAGACTCCTGCAACAATCGTCCCAGACGATACTCAAGGAAAATGTTTCCAGTCTGAAAGCAGCAGAAGAACTTGAGATTGCGCTCTTAGACCAGAAGGGGTTTATATCAAGTTACCTCCTGGATGGGAATCAAGGATGGCTGAATTCCCTGGAAGAAAAAAAGAGAAATTTCAACGAGTGGTTTGAAAAGGCAAATGAGGTTGCAGTAACCAGAGAAGAGAAAGATATATTGAATGAGATAGGAAAGGCTTATACAAAATATGACATCACCCGTAACAGGGTGATATATCTTTATCAGATAGGAAATGTAATGGAGGCAAAAAGGCTTTTGCTTACAGAGGTAAAAGAGGATATGGACCGGATTTATGTCTTGTGTGAAGAACTATTGCTATTTAATGAAAATATAATTGCCGAGTCTATAACGAGAAATAAACTAAAACTATCAAGATTAAAAGGGGTAATGTGGGTGGCTATTGGTATCCCGATACTCCTGGGGATAATATTTGGCATCTGGATTTCCCATGGGATAACCATGCCAATAAGACAATTGGTCCTAAAGGCAAAGACTGCCACAGGAGAAGACATTACTGAAAGGGTAGATGTAAAGAAAGGTGAGATTGGAGAATTAGAACGCCATGTCAATAGACTGATAGGAAAGATAGAGGAGTCCCACAGGGAATTGGAAGAGAATAGAAAGAGATTATTTCAGTCAGAAAAACTTGCCTCCCTGGGTAATATGGCAAGTGGCGTTGCCCATGAAATAAGGAATCCATTAACCTCTATAAAAATGAGGCTCCATTCACTTCAGGAGGAATTAAAGGATAATCCCTCACAAAAAGAGGATATAGAGGTAATAAGAGATGAAATAGGCAGGCTTGAATCACTTGTTCATAATTTTCTGGATTTTGTAAAACCGCCTGAACCAAATTTAGAGTTATCCGAAATAAACACTCTGTTAAACAATATCCTGAATTTACTCTCACCTAACTTAAAGAGTCAAGGGATAGAGATACATAAGAAATTATCAGAGGAGATTCCTTTAATACTCATAGATAAGGAAAAGGTCCGACAGGTGTTTCTAAATCTGATGCTTAATGCTATACATGCAATGCCTGCTGGGGGAAGAATGGACGTCTCTTCATCTCTCATCACAGACAGAATTATAAAGAGAGATTTTGTTGAAGTCAGGATAAAAGATACAGGGATAGGCATTCCCAAGGAAAATAAAAACAGATTATTTGACCCTTTCTTCACTACAAAGGATAAAGGAACTGGGCTCGGGTTGTCTATCGCCTACAGGATAGTAGAAAACCACAGAGGTGAACTCCTGTTTGAAAGCGAGGAACAAAAAGGTTCCACATTTATAGTTCGGTTTCCTGTCTCTTTATATAGAGGAAAAAATACCCCGTGAAGACTATATTAGTTGTTGATGATGAAAAGAATGTCCTTACCTCATTTGAGAAACTTTTGACAAAAGACGGCTACGAAGTTTTAACAAGTACAAATGGAGAAGGTGCAATAAGAATAATCTCTGAACGGGATCCAGATCTAATTATTATGGATATCCGTATGGCAGGATTATCAGGACTTGAGACGCTTTCCATCATTAAAGAAAAGAGTCCCAAATTGCCTGTAATCATTATGACAGCCTATGGCACTACTGAGACAGCGATTGAGGCAATGAGGCGGGGTGCTTACGAATATATCTTAAAGCCATTTGATGTCCCGAAGTTAAAGGTATTGATTGAAAAAGTACTTTTAGCAGGGAGATTAATGAAGGTCAAGGTTACATGTGAGATTTCCAATTCTGCTGATAGTCAGGAGAGGATAATTGGAAGTTCTCCCAGAATGTGTGATGTTTATAAAATGATTGGCCAGGTAGTAGATAAAGATATACCTGTTTTGATCAGAGGAGAAACTGGTACGGGTAAGGAACTGGTAGCAAGGGCAATATATCATTATAGTAAAAGGGTGGATAAACCCTTTTTAGTAGTAAATTGTGCTGCCATTCCTGATACCCTTCTTGAAAGTGAATTATTTGGCTATGAAAAAGGTGCCTTTACCGGTGCAGCCACAAAGAGAATCGGCAGGTTTGAACAGGCAGATAGAGGAACTATATTCTTAGATGAGATTGGGGATATGAGTATCTTAACCCAGGCAAAGATCCTGAGAGTCTTGCAAGATGGAACGTTCTACAGATTAGGAGGAGACCAAATGGTCAAGGTAGACGTGCGTCTTATGACTGCTACTAACAGAAACTTAGAACAATTAATATCTAATGGTGAATTTAGAGATGACCTATATTACAGATTGAATGTAGTAACCATTAATATGCCACCTTTGAAAGAGCGATTAGAGGATATCCCTCAACTTGCAGAATATTTCCTGCAAAGGTTTACCTCACAATCAGGTAGAAATTCTATCGCAATATCGCCAGAGGTAATCAAGTTATTGATGGAGTATGACTGGCCTGGAAATGTACGTGAACTTGAGAATTGTATCAAAAGGGCTATGACACTAAGTAAATCAGATGTGTTACTGCTTGAGGATATACAAGAGATTAATCCGAAAGGGCATGGAGAAATAAGGAGACAGACAGAATTCCCCGCTTTACTTAAAAAGTACTTAAAGGAAAGGATAGAATCCTCAAAAGGTTCTTGTTATAGTGGGGTGATTGGAGAAATAGAGACGTTACTATTAGTAGAGGCACTTAATGTCACAAATGGCAACATATCTCAAGCGGCAAACCTCTTAGGCATAACACGTCCAACTCTACGTGAAAAGATTGAAAGATACAACATCAAAAAGTCCGTTTCTGTAAAATAAATATCCACATTGGAAAATATTTTTCCTTTACAACCCTCAAATCCACCTTCTGGCATTAGGTGCACCTGATACATCCCATTCTACATAACCCCTTTATTCCCAACGGTCAACGAATGCATAGCATTTTTCATCCTGCCTTGTCCTGCTTTGGCACGAAAATTGCATTAATATAAAGTTGTGCGAACAGGCATGTGTATTTTCATGATGGTAATTTTTTCTTCCTTCATCCTTATAACGGACGGAATTACAGAAGAGGACAAGGAGGAATTTGCCAGGAAATTTGAATGGTGGCCTACTGATGCCAAGCCTGCCCCTGTCCAAGACCTTGACCGTGGTGGTTACTGGTGGTGGCCTGAGGTGCCAGGTAAGATACATCCGTGGGGAAACAGGGGTTATTGCTATGTTAACAAGATTATATTTGATTACAAGGCAGAGGAAGAAGAGGAACCAAAAGAAGAACCCATAACCAAAAGGAAAGAAGATCCCAGACCATCGCTTCTTATCAAAAAGATTCTAAAGAATGTTAAGATATACTTTGATTTTGACAGGGCAGACCTTCGTGACGATGCCATCTCTATTCTGGAAAATGCAGTTAGGACGCTTAACAAAAACTCAGAGGCAGATATACTTATTACTGGTAATTGTGACAGGCGTGGACCTGAGGCATATAATCTGAAATTAGGTAAACTCCGGGGAGAATCTGTCCGACAATTTATGATTAATAAGGGTATATCAGACAGTCGTATTCGCATCATAAGCAGGGGTAAACTTGATGCTGTAGCCCCTATCAATGATATTGTAGGGATGCAAAAGGACAGGAATGCACAATTCATGATTGCCGAGGTTGTTGAAGTGATGATTCCATATTCTGAAAGAATGAGATATCCTGAAGGCTCGGTTCTTGAGGAAGGTCAGGAGATAGAATCTGCTGTAAAGGTATCAACAAAAGAATACATAATCAGGAAAAACGATACGCTATGGAAAATTGCAGCAAGAGAATACGGCGATGGGAATCAGTGGAGACGAATCTATAATATTAATCGCGATAGAATTAAAGACCCCAATAAACTTAAAACCGGTCAGAGGATTATCATACCTGTAGAATGAAAATTACCCATGTTTAAGAAAATAGGTTTTATTATTGTAGCGATTATTCTAATCGCAATCTTTCTTGAGCCTGTGCGTAATTATCTTAATAATTTAGTTATTAAAGGCAAGAAAGAGATTATTGAAGAACACATACTCGGAACTATCTCTGGTTATAATTCCCGCACTAATGAAGATGGAAACGTTTCGCCTGCTGAGAAAAAGGCGAAGGCACCCAAACCTAAATTGAATGAGGATACTCAGGATGAGATTATGACCTATCGGTTAAAATCCAAAGGCAGGGTAAGAGAAATTCAAACTGCATTAAAGAATGCAGGTTTTGACCCAGGAGAGATAGATGGAAAGATGGGGACTAAAACAAAGAGTGCGATTAAGGAATTTCAGAAGATGAAAGGATTACCTGCTGATGGGATTGTGGGAACCAAGACATGGGATGAATTAAAAATGTATATTCCAAAAGAAGAGATGAAGGGAGATAAAAGATGAATAGAGACTTATTAAAAATAATATATGTGGGTGTATTAATCTTATCTTTAACAGGGTGCGCTACTACAAAACAGCACTCTAACGTTAAAGTAGAAGAATTGCAAAACCGCATCACCTTTTTAGAGAAACAATTGAGTCAGAAAGACGAAGAAATTCAATTTCTGGCAGGGGAACTAGAAATAATGGAAAGAAAAAGGACAGGGGATGAGAAATCTTCTAAAAGAGAACCAGATATAAAAGGGACAAAACCCCAATCCGAAATTGGTACTACAAAACAGGTTCAGACAGCTTTAAGAAATGCAGGATTCTATAAGGGGCGTATTGATGGACAAATAGGCACTTCTACACGTAAGGCTATCAAAGAATTCCAGAAGGCAAATGGCTTGACGGTAGATGGCAAAATCGGTAAAGAGACATGGTCTAAACTCAGAAAACATTTAAGATAACCGTCAATAAGTCAAAAACCATGAATTATTTTGTGAAACTTTCCCTCAGTTATACACTACGACTCCTTCCTATGAGATTTACTGCACTCTCTGCCGGAAAATGTTCCTTAAAAATTCTATAATAATATAGTTCTTCCTTTGAGCCTAATTTCAAGCCGTTATTTAACAGGCGTTCTTTTTCAAATTCTGCATCACTTATCTCTTTTTCTGCTTTTTCTGATATAACGTGGCTTGAACCAGCACCTTTAGAAAACTTCTCTTTCTTCCTCCATAAAATATTATCCGGAACCCATCCCTGGAATGCCTCTCGTAACAATGACTTTTCCATCCTCTCACCTGTTGCAATCTTTAATTCTGGTGGTAATGAAAGAGCAAACCGAACAAATGCTACGTCTAAAAATGGTACTCTCCCTTCCACAGAATTTGCCATTGTCATCCTGTCAACCCGCTGCAGGTTGGTATTGTGAAGTGTAGAGGTAATAAAACGCAATTCTTTCTGCAAAATCGCTGGCTCTGTGTAATCCTTTAGATATTCATATCCTGCAAAGACCTCATCTGCACCTTCTCCAGTAAGTATGACCTTTACCCCATTTTCTTTTGCAAGTTTTGAAACGAAATAACACGGAAAGGCACTCCTTACTAAAGCAGCATCAAATGACTCAAGATAATATATGATTTCATCCAGAGAAGAGATCATCTCTTCTTCAGTATAAATCAACTCATGATGGATAGAGTTAATTATATTTGCAAATTCCCTTGCAAATTTTAAATCAGGAGCACCCTCCATACCAACGCTGAATGTCCGCAGTCCCTCAATATGCCTTGAGGCTACTGCCGCAACGATGCTTGAATCAAGCCCGCCGCTTAAGAATACCCCTACTGGAACATCAGAGACTAACCTTTTAACCACCGCTTGTGTCAAGAGATTACGCACAACCTCCATTGGATTCTCTCCGCCATTTTGTGTTTCTGGCTCCGGAACCACGTAATACTGTGAAAAGCCTGTTTTTGAAGAATAAGTATGCCCTGGCGGAAATTCCTTTATTTCATCCAGCAGGAAATATAAAAGGGCCTTGAATTCAGATGCAAAAAATTTAGTTCCATTTCTTTCCCCGTAGTAGAGGGGTTTTATGCCGAGCGGGTCACGGGCAATAAAGAGTTCTTCTCCATCCCAGATGGCAAAGGTAAACATCCCATCTAAAAATCTGACACAATCCTTTCCATACTCTTCATAAAGATGAAGAATTACCTCAGTATCGGTCTTTGTCTTGAAGGTATGGCTCTTCAATCTATCTTTCAGATTTAGAAAATTATATACCTCACCATTATAGACGATACACATCTTCTGGTTTTCATTATATATCGGCTGTTTCCCGCCTGATACATCAATTATAGAGAGTCTTTGCTGCCCCATAAGACAATCATCATCCTGATGAATACCTTTATCATCGGGTCCGCGGTGCTCTAACATTTCCATCATTATCCGAAGGTCTTCTATCTTTCCATTACCATGAATTACCGCTATCCCACACATCTTAACGTAGCCTCATTTCAGAATATGTATATCCCGCTGAGGAAAAGGAATTTCTATTCCTTCTTCCTCAAATTTCTTCTTTATCTCCATATTTAATTCGTCAATAATCTGAAATCTTTCCCGGTAGTCACTTACCCACGAGACCATCAGGAGGTTTAGAGAAGATTCACCAAATTCACTAAAATAAACTGCCGGCGATGGTTCTTTAAGGACTTTGGGATGACTTGCACATATTTCAAGTAAGAGATTTTTAACCTTTTCTATATCCGTGCCATAGGCGACACTGACTATCTGGCGAATCTTTACCTGCGGGTCTGGATAACTGTAATTGGTGATTCTTGACTTTGCAATCTCAGAATTAGGAACAACTATAAGGGTATTGTCAAAAGACAATATTTTTGTGGAACGAAGACCTATCTCAGAGACATCCCCCATTGTCCCGTCTGATAATTCAATTCTGTCACCCACCCTGAATGGCCTGTCTATCATGATTGTAAAACCAGAAATCATATTCGCCAATGTCTCCTGTGCAGCAAAGGCAACTGCCAGTGAGGCTATACCTGCTGCACCAAGTAACCCAGCAATGTTGACCTTAAAGTGACTTAAAATGATTGTGAGAGTAAGAAAAAGTATTATGAGTTTGGCAATTCGTTGAAAGACAGGAAGGAATTCGTCGTCTAATGTGGTTTGAGTCTTTGTCGCTACCTCAGTAAGATACCAATCCGTCACTGCCTTTATTATCGCATAACCCAATAATCCAACCCCCAGGACAATCAAGGTATAAAGTGCCTCGTCCATAAAATGGGGAAAACCAGTTTGAGCGATTTGAGGATACTTTTCTAACTTTTTGAAGACAAGGCGAAAGCCAAATAACAATACCAAAAGACAAACAGGGCGCTCAGATGCCTCAAACATCATAATGTCTAATTTGGTAGGTGTCTTAAGTGCAATTCTTTTAAACACACCCCTCCATAGGAGTCTTACAATATATGAAACTATCCCTACTACACCGAGTAGTATTATCGTTACAATTATCTCTTTTGTTATCTCTGCCATTTCACTACCTCAATATTTAACGCCCTTCGGTCGGACTTGTAGGGGTTTCCCGCCTGCCAGATGGCGGGCAGGGATTTATCAAACCCCGACGTGACGTCGGGGCGTCATAAATGTCGCCCCTACAATAACTTAAAAAGAAATTTCCTATTATATTTAATTATACTGATAAAAAGCACTGTTTCTTCCGTTATTTTATTGAAGCATCGGCTCCAACTATCATAAACCTTATATCTTTAACTGACATGCCGGAAAGTCCGAGTTTTTCTACTGTCCGCCCTGTTTGGTAATAGTCACAGTTGTGCATGATATTCGCCAGATGTATAATAGCCTTGGTAGTTGGCGTAGGAACACCAAGCATGTCGCCGAGAGAGGCAATTGGCACAAGACTCATAGGAACGTCTTCACTGATATACCGATGGTTTATAGTATCCGGCGCCTTTATACCCTTGTATCCTTCATTTGCATGCATCGCCTCATAAAGGTTTTTCCCTACTGCATCGTACGCCAGATAAAGCCATTCCCTCGCAGTATTTGCACGTATTCCTAATGCGGCCGCAATCTCTACCCTTTCCTTATCCAGTGCCTCAAGAACTAAACACGTGGAAATACCGGCACCCTGAAAATAGAATTCAAAATCCTCAGGGTCCTCAATCCATCCTGCATTAAGGATTGCCAGTGCAGGGTGAAATACTGCACCAATATTATCAAGGCTGGTTTTAAGGACATTATCACCAGGGACAAATTGGGGATACGCTTGCTTTATTACTTGCAAGACCTCTGGTGTGCGGTGGGCTGGCAGTGCCGCAAGAGGGACTGAATTCTTGATACGAAATATATGCACCTGACCCGGATTGGTTAGCCTTGCGGCATAAATAAAGGTCTGGGTCTCGGAAATCAAGACGTCTGCTTTTACATCTTTTTCTTTAAGGATACTGCGGAATTCAAGTGCGCCCCCTGTCCGTCCAGGATTAAGTATAATTATCTGACCATCCTTTAAAAATGGTGCACAGGTCTCTGCTACCGAACTATGTGCATTTGCAGGGACAACAACCATAAGGACATCTGTTTCCTTCAGTGCCTCTTCAATATTGGAAGTAGCAAGTCTTATTGGTCCAAACCCTTTTACTTCTCCTTCTAAATCTACTCCACCCCGATACCGGATTGATTTAATCTTATCCTCTGTACGGTTATAAAGTTTAACCTCATAGCCCATTAGTCCTAAATGTCCTGCCATCGCCATACCGCCATGCCCTGCACCTAAGACACAGAATCTTGGTTTTTGGATTTCATTCATAGTCCTTCTCCATTTTTCGCTTTCATACACTCTTTTATAAACAAAAATGCCACCTGAATCTAACTTCAGGTGGCGGCCCGACCACCAATAATACCTTCAGAAATATTATAAAAATATCTCTGAACCCTAAATTATTTTTGTCTCTATAAGAGAGTATAACACATTATCATTAAAAGTCAAGGAAGTAATTTTTTTTTGCGAGGGCAGGTTTGTGGCACCTTGTTGTTAATATGCTTATGCTATGGTTCTTTGTCCCCGCTCTTGAAGGGTCATGGGGGACAAAACAGTTTTTGCAGTATTACTTCTTCACCGGTATAGGCGCTGGCATAGGCGCATCAGGCGCAATATTCGGCATACTGGTTGCGTACGCGATGATGTTTCCGGACACAGTCATTCTATTATTCTTTTTCTTTCCCATGAAGATTAAACATGCGGTCCTGGTCATGGCAGGGATTAATCTGTTAGGCGCTCTATCATCACCTAACAGCGGAATTGCATATTTTGCCCATCTTGGCGGCGGTCTATTTGGATATCTGTACTTAAAGAATGAATGGATTCGTACCCGCATACACTGGCTGGGTTGGTCTAATATAAAAAGTGAGTGGGACAGACGCCGCACGAAAAAGAACCGTTTAAAAGAAAAAGATATTGATGAACAGATAGATGTTATCCTGGACAAAATATCCAAATACGGACTAAATAGTCTTACTAAAGAAGAAAGGGAAATATTAGAAAGAAAGAGCAAAGATGACTAACCCGCCGCTATCTTATTTACATGCCTCCATAATCCATACTATCTCCTTTGCCGGCCATCTTCTGCAATAATATTTTTCATACCTTCTGGGGGATAATTTATACAATATCCTTGCTATTGAAAAGTTTTTGTCAATGGAACACTGTTTAACCTCTTGAATACCAGGCGAAACCACAGAAACCGGATTTTTGCAAGTAAAAAATTGAAGAATAAAGAAAAGGCATTCTTCCTTAAAGAAAGAATACCTTAATCTTGCTGTCTCAAAAAACAGCCGGAATTGTGAACCGTTATTTATTTCCTTACTGCACTGAAAGCAGAGCCTTGATATCCGCGAGTTCTTGCCTCAAATCATTGACCTGGCTTTCAAGTTCCTTGATTCTCGCATCATGCCGGTTCGCTATTTCAACCCATTCATGCGTCTGGATGCCAATAGCAACGTTAATCACGCTGTATCTATCGGCATCAGACCCGGACCATGCCCTTCCCAACACTTTTGGCAGGTCCTCCATCTCTATATCTTCCGCAGATACCGCGACTCCCGCGCCGTCATCAAGCCCTGACGGGATGATGTAATCCCCGCTCTTCACGGGACCTTTCACGAGCACAGGCAACTGTCCCATGAAACCGACCTTGGCATAACCGGCTTCCTCTCCTTCGGGCGGCAGGTTCCCCAGAACAACCGGGGCAAGAGAGACCGCCATTATTTGCTCGGCGCCGGCTGTCTTTTTCGTGACCTTTCCGCCAGAAACTCCGACGACAAAACCGGGCAGAAGAACCTCTTCCGGGTCATTTTTCGGGAGCCACTCGGCATAGTCTGCTCCCTTTGACCCATAGGTCACTCCGCCATCTTTGCATATACTTTCAAGTTCCATTCTCGCGGCAAGGGTGGCGAGCGAGGCCGCGTCTAACTGCAATAAGGAAGCCCAATCTTCCTCATAAGCCGTGCATACAAGCCCCTCAAGCATGTGCATGATAGCAGGCGTGTTGGCTCTTAATCCCGGGGTACTGAAGTTAAACGGGGACTGAACCGAAGGCAAAGAACCTCCGTTAAAAGAGAGCGAAGGCGACCTTCCATTATCCCATGTAAAGTCCAGTTGGTAAACCCCAAAATCAACGCACAGTTCGTTCGCATTGCCTTCGCAATGGTCATTATTGTACTGAAGCGTGGGTAGTTCCCCCGGGTTAAATGAGGCGGTGGGAAGCGAACCCGAATTAAACCAGCTTTGGTTATATTCAATTCCCAGGTCTAATTCCACCATCCTGGACCAATCAATATCCAGAGTGTCCACTATATTCTCAAAATACGCTTTAACCTGCCCCGGCACATGCTTGTAACCTTCAACCCTTCCCGTTACACTGCCAGTACCATCATAAAATGTAATAAAGTTGTTGTTTTCGTTTGTCTCAACGGTGGCTAACCTGATTGCGATACCATCACCTCCGTTGGTTGAATTAGAGTCTGTATTTTCAAAGTACGCAACATGCCTATTACCGTCGCCAAGGTTTGTTCCGGCGCCTTTCACGTGCAGCGGCGCCTGCGGGCTGGATGTTCCTATACCAATTCTGCTAGTCGTATTATCGTAATACACGTTTGCACCGGCGGCGCTGCCATTATTGTTATATACGATTTGCTTGTTGCTGCCTGCTACCGGGCCCGGTGGCCCCTGGGGGCCTGTTGCACCGGTATTTCCCTGGGGACCCTGGATGCCTGTTGCACCAGCATCTCCTTTATCACCCTGGGGACCTTGTGGTCCTATTGGTCCCACCTCACCCTGGGGACCTTGAGTCCCTGTTGCGCCCGTTTCTCCCGTATCTCCTTTGGGACCCTGGGGACCTATTGCTCCTGTGTCACCTTTGTCACCTTGAAGACCCTGGGCGCCTGTTGCACCGGTATCTCCTTTAGGCCCCTGAAGTCCTGTTGCACCCGTATCTCCCTTATCACCTTTGAGACCCTGGATGCCTTGTGCCCCGGTATCTCCCTTATCACCTTTGAGACCCTGGATGCCTTGTGCCCCGGTACCTCCCTTATCACCCTGGGGACCTATTGGTCCGACCTCACCCTGGGGGCCCTGGATACCTTCCGGCCCTATCGGTCCGGTGTCTCCCCTGTCGCCTTTCAACTCTACGTAAGGACCCCATGTGGCATCAGGGTTCTCAAAACGAAGTTCCGTCCCGTTCCACTCATGATTGAGCCTGAGTTCCTCGGGCAAATATCCCTCTATTGTCTGGGCATCTCCTGCTTTTAAAGCATAGGGAACAGATACTATCTCTGTCCTGGGATAGACAACCTCTCCATCTACAACCTGCATGTATAACGGGACCTCCGTAAACGGGATGGCATACTCATCAAGAGGAACGACCGTTCCCAGTATCACGCGATAAATCCCATCACTCTTCGTAGTGTCTACTACGTGGGTCTCCTCCCAGAGTTTATAGCCTAACTCTCTCTCAGTCCAAATAGAGAAAGAAAGAACATGTTCTCCCTTCAGTCCTCTGGCACGGATATCTCCCGCCGGGTTGCTTAACCTGCCCTGGTGCTCAATGTAAACAGGCACATCCGCTTGCACTCGCCCGCACACTGCCGTAAATAGCAAAACGCACATCAATACTGACAGAATCACCGTTACTGCTGCCTTTTCCATCTCACCCGCTTTTCCCTTAATAATCATCTTCATATTCCTCCCCCTGCCTCTTTTGGTAATGTCAAAAATCTTTACCCTATTTTTTCTTCACACTTCGTATTACAAAAACACCCCCTTCTTTTCCCACTTGTCTGGTTTTTAAGTTTTAGTGATGAACGGTAATTGTATCATGATATATAGGATTTGTCAATAAAAAGATTTACATATGTCAAGCCAATTTAGAAATGTCCTATTTTTACCAAAGTAGAAATGTCCTATT
>CAYVEO010000034.1:0-30193 GCA_964449965.1 uncultured Planctomycetia bacterium | reverse complement strand
CTTGTCCATGGGGTTTTCTCCAGAATAAATAGTAATAATGGATTTGTCCATACTGACAGGTTTGAAGAATTCTTCAGCGAATTATACGATATGTTTGCAGAGCCTAAAGTCTGGCGGGTATTCCCGGAGGTCATACCTGTCCTGAAGGAACTTAAGAAGAGGAAAGCAATATTAGGGATAGTCTCAAACTGGGATTCACGTCTCTTAACGTTATGTTCAAGTATGGGATTGGAAAGTTATTTCAGTTTTATCCTTGCGTCAGGATTGGTAGGCACATTGAAACCTGGTCCGGGTATATTCAGGAAGGCATTGGAGAAGTCAGGCACGGATGCCGAAGTCTCCCTGCATGTAGGGGACAGTCTGGAAGATGATATAGCAGGTGCCAGAAACGCCGGGATGGATGCTATCCTCATAGACCGTTCAGGTGCCTCCCATGACGGCGTGATAAGCATATCGTCATTGGAAGAGATCTTAAAAATGGTGTAGCATTTGAGATATAGGACTTCTGATAGGTTTTGCTATGGCATAATATGGATATTTATAGCCATATACGTTATATACTTCACTTGTGCTAACTGCTTCAGATACAAGTTCTTCCTCTACCATGACATGGACCTTGCCATATTCAACCAATTAATGTGGAATACCATCCATGGAAACTTCCTCTATTCTTCTATACGCGGCGGTATAATCTTTAAGGACCATATCTTTGCCATACTTCTACTACTCTCGCCAATATACGCCATATTTCAACATCCTGCGACCCTGTTGTTCTTGCAATCGTTATTTCTGGGTTTAGGGGCGTTACCCATATACGTCCTGGCAAAGGAAAATCTTAACAGGCCGGCTGCCTGTGCCTTTGCATTCTTATATCTCATATATCCTCCTGTCTGGTATGCCAACCTGTATGATTTTCATCCTGAGGTGCTATTGACCGTTATCCTCCCATGGGTATTTCTATGTTTTAACAGGGGTAATTTTAAATGGTTTTTAATTTCTATGGGTCTGGCACTATTGTGCAAGGAGGACGTATCACTGATTATCTTTATGTTCGGGATATATGCGGTTATTATCAGACGTTCAAGAAGATGGGTGCTCGTCCCTCTTATCGCAGGGCTTGTCTATTTACTCGTCTCTTTTAAGGTTATCATACCTTACTTTAACAAGGGCGGATACATATTTACTTCTTATTATGCTGTCCTCGGTAAAAACGTCCCGGAAATGATAAAGAATATACTGAGCCATCCAGCGGCATTCATAAGGTTTGTTTTCAGCCCCCCTAAACAGGATTATCTTTTCCACCTGTTTGCACCCTTATCATTTGTCTCGCTGCTAAGCCCTTTACCGCTGCTCATGGCATTGCCGACTTTTGCAGAGAACCTTTTATCAGGATATGGCCCGTTATACAATATATATTATTACTACACCTCTCCCATTACCCCTTTTATATTTATATCAGCCGTCTATGGGGTCAAGAAATTGCTCTCACTTGAACTCGTTAAAAAACAGTATCTATTGATAATCTTTCTCCTTCTGTCAGGAATCTATATGAATAGCCTTATAGGGCCGCGTTCCATAATATTTCCTGCCGTTGACTATAATTCATTTCTATCCAGGCAGGACATTCTAAACTCTGTTCCCGGGGATGCACCTATCGTAGCCACATTTGATTTTCTGCCTAAGTTGTCGTCCAGGAAAGAGGTATATTCATTCCATTACGTCTATTTAGGATGGGATAAGGTGACAGGTGTAGAATATAAATTACCGTCCAGTGTCCAATATGCCCTGCTGAATTTTGACGATGCACTTACGTTTCGCGGGTTTAGGACCAATGAGAGCAAGAGAAACATGGAAATATTTTTAGAAGAGGGAAGGTGGGGCGTTGTTAATTTTAAGGGCAGTACAGTGCTTCTTAAAAAAGGTCATAAGGGCGATTACAGGATTTATGTAGATGAACAGGGCAGGGCGGTTTTAGGGAAGGTGGGAAAGTAGGCATACTTTGGATGATTATGAATAAAACACGGTTTTTAAAACTGGCGGTTCTGATATTCTTTGCATTTTACTTCTTCAAGCTGCTCACATACACGGTAAATGCTCGCCTTATCGCTGATGAGACGCTATATGCCCATTTTTCTATGGTTATAGCTCACGATAAGACACTGCCTCGCGTCTTGCCTGAATTGTATGGCGGTATGCTTCTTTATAAATATCCGCCTCTTTTTCATGTAATAGGTGCGGCTGTCTATTCAATATTTGGCATTAACGGGTTCTATCTGGCAAATATCATGCTCCTGGCATTGCTGCTTGCTTCCATATTTTTATTGATAAGGGATTATTTTAATGAAGACGTTGCTATATTAACCTGCCTCTTTGTCCTCTCTGCCCCTATGACTGCCCAGTTGTCCTTATATTTTCTTGCAGAGATGCTTACCACATTCATGACGTTTCTGTTCTTTGTAACGTTGTATCTATATCTCGTTTTTCCTAAATTAAGATATTCTATTGCAGGGGGGGTATTGTTGGGATTAGTGGTTCTTACCAAACAGTCAGGAATTCTTCTCCAGGCGTTTTGTCTGGCAGCATTGCTCTGGTTTGTCATCAGAAGAGAGAAGGATATGATAAAAGGGTTATTGATTATCATCGTGGTTTCTATAGCTGTCTCCGGACGGTATTTTCTGTTAAATCTTGAACTCGTTAAAGGTTTTATAGGAATGGCATTCCCTAAACTTTTGCCAGTCCTTGGCGGAGGGATGGAGGATGTAGAGCGGCTGGTAAATGCTCGCTGGTATGTACCCAAGGGAATCCTTTTCCTTAGCATTGTACGGGAGTTTGGATGGATATTGACAGGGGCAGCCGTAATAACCATATTCTATTTTGGTAGATATTGGAAGGATGCAAAACGTTACATGGCATTCCTTTTGCTTTTTATATTTCTCTTTATATTGTCCTTTATTTCAAGTGCGGTTGCGAGCCGCCATTTTCTGCCGCTCGTGCCTTTCATCTCATTATTAGGGGCTGTCAGTATCTGCAGTATGGTTAAAAGGGATGCTTACAGGACGGGCATCATCATTATCGTGTTAATCAGCGGCGTCCATTCCACATTGTTAATGCCTGACTATAGGGCGTCTTATACGTTAAGCCCTGTCCTCGGAGAACCCCTGATGTTTTTGAAAGAGAAGACTTCCCCTGATTCCACAATACTCTCATGCTGGACATATGCCACGCTATTTTATACCGGCAGGAATACCACATGGCCTATGCCGGTCAGGATAGCGCCTAATTCACCTACAGAACTATTTTATGAAGAAGACGTTTCAAGATTTTACAGCCTCCTCAATAAATATAAGATAAATTATATCCTCATAGACAAGGCAAGGATTGGAAAGGAGTTTGACAGTTTTAATTATCCGGAGAGGATGATGGAGAACCTGAAGGGACTGGTCAGGAAAGGGCAGGCAGGGATTGTTTATGATACGAGATATTTTACGATAGTGGAGATAAAATGAATAAGGCAATAATAGTTATACCTACATATAATGAAAGTGATAATATAGAAAAACTAATTAGGCAGCTGATTGAAATGCCGTTACAATTATCTGTTCTTATCGTGGATGACAACTCCCCTGATGGCACAGGAGAGATAGCAGATAGACTCGCAAAGGAATTCCACGAGGTGCATGTCATCCATAGGAAGTGCAAGAGCGGGTTAGGGACAGCCTACGTAGAGGGATTTAAATATGCCTTACAGGAAGGATTTGACTATATCTTTGAAATGGATGCCGACTTCTCACACGACCCTAAGTATATACCGGTATTCCTGGAAAAAATCAGGGATTATGACATGGTTTTAGGGTCCCGTTATCTTGGCGGGATAAGCGTGGTTAACTGGTCTTTTTACCGCTTGACCTTGAGTCTCCTTGCAAGCAAATATGTAAAGCTCTGGACAGGTATGCCGTTCAGTGACCCATTGGGAGGATTTAAGGTTTTTAGAAAAGAGGTGCTTGAGAGGATTGAACTGGGAAATATAGTGTCTGATGGATACGTATTCCAGATGGAGATGCTGTTCAGGGCATATACCAATGGATTCAGGATAGGAGAGATACCGATTATATTTATTGATAGAGGGTTCGGCAGGTCCAAGATGTCCAGGAAGGTAATATTTGAGGCGATATACAAAGTGCCTGCAATAGGGCTGGGATGCTTGATAAAAAGGTTTTTTAAATGAAAGACGTAATAGTAATCGGCGGGGGATTATCAGGATTGGCAGCAGCAGAGGAATTATCTCAAAATGGTTTTAAGGTCCTGGTGCTTGAAAAGGAGGATGCCCTGGGCGGTCTTGCCAGGTCGTTTCTATACAAAGGTAAATGGATACCTATTACTTATCATCACGTGATGTCACCCGACGTTAAGACGATAGAATATCTGAAAAGACTTGGATTATGGGACAGGACGACGTGGAAGACAAGTCCCCAGAGTTTCTGGTATGAGGGTAAAGAATATCTGCTATCAAGGCCTGAGCATATATTTAGATTCAGCCCGTTGAGATTTAAGGATAAGTTAAAACTCCTCAGATTCGGCATATACTGCTGGATGAGAAAAGACTGGTCTAATTTGAGTAACGTTGATTGTGAAACGTGGCTCAAGGAAAAGATAGGGGAAGACGCTACGGATATTTTATTTAAAAATCTCATGGACATAAAATTTAATATGCCGCTTAGTTCCATCAGTATGGCATGGCTCGGCAGGAGGCTTCACCAGAGCGTTCGTAATAGAGACAGGTATGGGTATCCCGAGGAAGGTATTCATGGAATGGTTAAGGAACTTGAAAGGCGTATCATTGAGAAAGGCGGAGAGATTAAGACATCTACGGAGGTAACGCGCATTGAAAATGGCAGCGTAACTGTCAGGGACTCTCAGGGTAATATTAACGTCCTGGACGGCAGAAGGCTCGTGAGTACTATCCCTCCTCCGGCGTTACTCTCTATCTGCCATGTTTCGGATTCCCTCGCAGGATATTTAAACAACATCCGTTTCAAGTCTATAATAAGTATGGTATGCGGCTCTGATGCGCTTCTTACAAAATATTACTGGAGCGTTATGCTGAAGCCCTCTTTTAGTTTTGGAGGCATATTCAACCACACAGTCCTGAATGACAATGGAAGTCCTGAAGGGAAATATCTCTATTACCTCTTTACGTATCTTGACCAGAATGACCCGATGCTCATGATGGATGAGGCTGATATAAGAGACGTTTATCTTTCAGATATCAGGAAAATTCATCCGGGCTGTGAATTAAAATGGAGCATGGTATTTAAATTGAGATACAGCCAGCCCATCTTCGCAAGGGATTATGAAAACCCGCCGATTAAGACTGATACGGATAACCTGTATCTTGCAGGGGTATATAAAGAATATCCTTCTCCGCGGACAATGGATGCTGCGCTGAGGAGCGGGTTTAATACGGCAAGGTATATCATAGAAGAGGGACTCAAGTAAAAATGGCTTGCCCTCAAAAAGGATTTGTGGTAGTATATTGAAAATCAGGAGGTCTAAGAGTATGAAAAAGGTTCTGGCGATAAGTAATAATACGTTCAGGGAGGCTATGAGAAAGAAGACCCTGAACGTTCTGTTGATATTTGCACTTATAATAATAGTTAGCTCGGTCTTCTTCACCTATCTCTCGCCTGGTGAAGAGATGAAGATTATCAAGGACATGGGATTGGGAAGCATAATGTTTTTTGGTATGCTGATAGCGGTATTCGGGGCAAGCAATCTTATACCAATGGAGATAGAGAAGAAGACAATATCTACCGTTATTACCAAACCTGTGCGGAGACTGGAATTTGTCTTTGGCAAATTTTTTGGAGTTGTAATAGTCATATTTATAGCACTCATTATTATGGGGATAGTACTTTTATCTTTGGTCTATCTGAAAGAAGATAGATGGGACATAGAGATAATGAAGGCTATAACGCTTACCTTCTTTGAACTCGTAGTGGTGGCGTCTATAACAATCTGTGTTTCTACCGTCGCCTCAAGCCTATTCAATGCCACATTTGGCATATTTATGTATATAGCAGGCCATCTATCCCCGAGATTAGAGCACATGATAGAGCATACGGAAAGCGAAACCGTTAAGATTATGATGACGGTCTTGAAAACCATTCTCCCTAACTTTGAAAACTTTAATGTGCGCAACCTAATCGTTGTAGGAAGACATATTTCCAATGAATACCTTCTCAAGGTAACAGCCTACGGGTTATTATATGCCTTTATAATTATGGTAATTGCATGTCTTCTATTCAATGAAAAAGAATTTTAAAATTTTATCAATAGGCGGTATATTTCTTTTGTTTATCTTCATCTATTCTCTTCAATCCGACATAGACCTTATGAGGACGAGGGAAGGATTGTGGCAGAATCTTGTATTGATGCCTGGTGAAATAATCAATGAATTTGTCCTGAGCGGGTTCAGCGGGCTTGCAGCGGACATGTTGTGGATAGAGGCAGACGAATACTGGCACAAAGGCGAATGGCAGAGGGCATTTCCGTTGTACAGGACCGTTACGTGGCTTCAGCCCAATTTTATAGATGCATGGTCAATAGGCGGGTGGCATCTGGCTTATAACATGTATGCCTATACAAAAGACCCTGAAATGAAAAAATACTTTTTAGAAGCAGGTATAAATTTTTTGAAAGAGGGGATACTTGCAAATCCAGATAAGTATCAACTTTATTTTGAACTCGGGTGGACATATTTTCATAAGGCAGAGGATTATGATTCTGCCATAAGATATTTCAGGAGGGCTGTTAAGTTTGAGCACCCTCATTACATAGACAGGCTCATAGCCCATGCCTACAGGAAGAAGGGCGATATTGCATCCGAATACAGTGAGTGGCAGAGGTGCCTAACCCTGTTTAAAGATGATTCACAGCATCAGGAACGTTCCAGGTATTTTTTAGAAGAGGCAAGGAAAAAATTGGAAGTGGCGAAATGAAATACGGGATATTTTCTGACATTCATAGTAACATAGAGGCGTTAGAAAAGGTCCTTGATGCCTTACAAGAAGAAGGCGTGGATGGGTATGTATGCGGCGGAGATATAGTAGGATATGGCGCCAATCCCAGGGAATGTATAGATAAGGTCAGAGAGCTGAATCCTATAATCGTATGCGGGAATCATGATTGGGCTGTAGGCGGTACAATAGACACCGAATATTTTAATGATTATGCGAAAGTAGCTATTGAATGGACGAGAAAGGTTTTAAACGATGAATACAAGGAATATCTAAACGGATTAAGATTAGTCTATAAAGATGAGGATATAACGTTGGTTCATGCAACCCTTGATTCACCGGATAAATTTGAGTATATGCAAAGCATACCTATTGCCAGGAGGTCATTGAATATCCTTGAAACTATTGTATGTTTTATGGGTCATACCCATGTGCCTGTAATATTTACTAATGAGGAGGGAGACGTCCAATATCTCTTTGATACTGATATGGAATTCATAGCAGGGAGTAAACAGATAGTCAATATCGGCAGTGTAGGGCAGCCGCGAGACGGTGATACGCGGGCGTGTTATGCCATATATGATACTATTCATAAGAAAGCCCAGATAAAGAGGGTCGTTTATGATTTCCATATTACCCGGAAAAAGATACTTGATGCAGGGCTGCCTGAATTCCTTGCCTTAAGACTCGGAGAGGGTAAATAGAAATGAATATTTATGAATGGACACTTCCCCAAAAGATAATCTTTGGATGGGGGGCATTGGAAACGGCTGGCAAAGAAAGTTCACTTCTTGGCAAGAAGTGTCTCGTTGTAACAGGACAGCACTCCATGAAGAGGATGGGTTTTACTGATGTTCTGGCGGGTTCTCTTGCAAAGAAGGGATTAGAGGCAGTTATTTATGATAAGGTAGAAGAAGACCCGTCTTTAAATACGGTGGACATGGGATTGGGGATGGGAAGAAAATCCGGGTGCGACCTGGTGATAGGTCTTGGTGGTGGAAGTGCCATGGATACAGCCAAATCTATTGCAGGGATATTCAGGGAAGATACGAACTCAATACGTGAGTTTTATGATGGTGTTCGCATAGCAAGACACGGCATACCTTTCATAGCCATTCCTACTACTTCCGGTAGCAGCGCAGAGGTTACCAATAATGCGGTTCTAACAGATACGGAAAAGGGCATAAAAAAGAGTGTTAGAAGCCCTGAATTTCTTGCCAGGGTGATTATTACAGACCCTGAACTTACCCTGGGACTTTCTCCACGGCAGACCGCTATATCCGGAATGGATGCACTTACGCATGCTATAGAGGGATACGTATCTCTGGGTGCCACTCCATGGACAGATGCCCTTGCCTTAGAGGCGATAGAGTTGATAGGTAAGAATCTCCATAAGGCGTTTCTGGATGGTGGAAATAAAAAGGCGAGAGAGGGTATGTCAATGGGAAGTCTTATGGCAGGTATGGCATTTTCAAATGCTAAATTAGGTGCGGTCCATGCCCTTGCCCATCCGGTAGGAATAAGATACAAAATATCCCATGGTGCTGCATGTGCTATCCTCCTGCCGCCAGTCATTGAATTTAATTTAGCGTTTAGAAAGAAAAAATTTAATGCAATTAAAAAGACACTGGGCATATCAGGTAAAGGCGGGAATGCCTTGATTGAAGGTATTAAAAAATTGACAAAAGATTTAGAACTACCAATGAGTTTAAGCCAATTCGGGGCAAAGGAAGAGGATTTTAATGAGTTAATAAAGGGAACAGCATCGTCCAGTTCCTTAAAGAGCAACCCCCGCCCCGTATCAAATGAGGATTTAAAAACGATTCTAAGAAATGCTCTATAATGTCATTGCGAGATACTGAAAGGAGCGTGGACTCTCGTGCCAAAGGCAGAAGGCAAACAATTTACGTTTGATAAACCTGACAAGATAAGAAAGGATTTTTTAGAGACCTTTCCTTACAAGGGTGAACCTCAACATATTGAATATAAGACGAGTGAATTCACATGTGTCTGTCCATTTTCAGGCTTACCAGACATAGGGACGGTAATCATTGAATATGTGCCGGCTAAATTGTGCTTAGAATTGAAGTCCCTTAAATATTATCTGGTCTCTTTCAGGAACGTGGGGATTTATCAGGAGGATGTAACTAACAGAATATTCAAGGACATTTATGCCTTGTTACACCCAGGGTATCTTAAGGTTACGGTCGTATATAATACCCGCGGCGGGATAGATTCTACATGTTATATAGAAAAAGGGAATTCCCTTGACAAGTAAATTTTGATATGTTAGACTAATGTTTAATGGCAGGCAAGAAGTTGTGTCTATCGTTGAGTAAGGAAAATATCAGAAGAGAGATATTGAAGAGGTTAAACGAGCAGAGTGAAATTGAGAGGGACAGAAAGAGTCTGAAGATAAAAAAAGAACTACTGGCACTGGAGGAATTTAAGTTAGCTGAAACAGTCATGTTCTATGTTTCAAAGGATGGTGAAGTTGACACTATCCCGATGATAAAGGATACGTTGAGGATGGGGAAAAGGGTGGCTGTTCCAATTTCAAAGGTAGAAAAAAAAGAATTGATAGCATCGCAAATCTTGGATTTAGAAAAAGAATTGACAAAAGGTCCGTATGGGATTCTTCAACCTAAGAGTGAATATGTCCGGCCTGTTCCGATTGAGGAGATAGATCTGGTGATTGTCCCGGGGGTTGCATTTGATAAAACGGGAAAAAGACTGGGGCGCGGAGCGGGTTACTATGATAGATTTTTGAAGAAATTCCCTGAAGATATTCCTTTTATCGGGCTTGCCTTTGATTTCCAAGTAGTGGAAGACCTACCCACACATTCCCACGATATCCCTGTCCAAAGACTGTTGGTTGCATAGTTCAATTTCATTTACACTAAATTAATTGGAAAGGAGACAAATATGGAAATATCATATATAGTGATAGCAATGGCGGCATTGTTACTTGGCTTAGCCATCGGATACATACTAAGGAAAGTCATGGCTGGCAAGGCGCTTATTTCTGCTGAGAAACGCGCCAAGGAACTTATAGAAGAAGCCAAGAAAAATGTTGAAGCAAAGAAAAAGGAAGTGGAATTAGAGGCAAAAGATTTGCTCTATAGAACCAGGGCAGATTTTGAGAAGGAGACTAAGGATAGACGGCAGGAGTTATTGGACATAGAGAAGAGGTTATTGCAGAAAGAGGAGAATTTAGACAGGAAGGTAGATATACTTGACAAGAAGGAAAAGGAGATATTGCACCGTGAAAAGTCTATCCTGTCAAGGGAAGGTAATATAGAACATAAAGAGAGGGAGCTTGATAATCTGGTATCTGAGGAAAAAGTCAGATTACAGAAGATAGCAGGATTGTCAGTAGAAGACGCCAGGAAGTTATTATTGGAGCGCATGCAAAATGAGGTCCAGCAGGAAGCCAACATTATGATAAAGAGGATTGAGGATGAAACTAAGGAACTCGCAGAGAAGAAGGCAAAGAATATCATAAGTCTGGCTATACAGCGGTATGCAGGAGAGCATGTGCTGGAATCTACGGTAAGTGTCGTGAACCTGCCAAATGATGAGATGAAGGGAAGAATCATAGGGAGGGAAGGCAGGAACATACGGGCACTTGAGGCTGCGACAGGTATAGAGGTTATCATTGATGATACCCCTGAGGCGGTCATCCTGTCTGGTTTTGATATGGTTCGCAGAGAGATTGCAAAGATAACCCTTGAAAGACTTATCGCTGATGGGCGGATCCACCCTGCACGTATAGAAGAGATTGTGGAAAAGGTTAAGGGCGAGATAGAGGATAGCATACGCGAGGAGGGTGAAAAGGCTGCATTTGATGTGGGTGTCCACGGGATACACCCTGAGCTCATAAAATTACTCGGGAGGTTAAGGTACAGGACCAGTTATGGTCAGAACGTACTACAGCATTCAAAAGAGGTCGCCTTTCTTATGGGCGTTATGGCAGGCGAGCTGGGCATTGACCCTGTGATTGCCAAAAGGATTGGATTACTCCACGACATTGGCAAGGCTGTAAGTCACGAGGTAGAGGGGGGGCATGCATCTATAGGTGCTGATTTAGCGAAAAGATATGGTGAACTGCCTGTTGTCCTCCACCCTATAGAGGCCCACAATCTGGATACAGAGCCAAAGACCATTCTGGCTGTCCTGGCTAATGCTGCTGATGCTGTCAGTGCTGCCAGACCAGGTGCAAGGCGGGAGACATTAGAGAGCTATGTGAAGAGGCTGAAGAAGTTAGAGGGGATAGCCGATTCATTCAGAGGCGTGGAAAAGTCTTATGCTATACAGGCTGGGAGAGAGATAAGGGTCATGGTCCAGCCTGACAAGATAAGCGATGTTGAGGCTGTAGCGATGGCAAGGCAGATTACCAAGAAGATAGAGTCGGAATTGGAGTATCCAGGGCAGATAAAGGTAACTGTTGTCAGAGAGACGAGGGCTATAGAATACGCCAAATAAAACAACTGGCACAGGATTTTTCTTGATTTAAGCCGCCAGAAGTGATATACTTTAGCCATTTGCAGGAGGTTTCATATGGGTATGTGGGTTGGAAGGGGCAGGAAGGCGAGAAGGTGCTATGGATTTGATGAGATTGCCCTGGTTCCCGGTTCTGTTACGATAAATCCTAACGAAGTAGATACCAGCTGGGAGATAAACGGCAGGAGGTTTCGTGTCCCTATATTAGCGGCTGCCATGGATGGGGTCGTAGATACCAATTTCGCCATTGCTATGGGTAAGTTAGGGGGGCTTGCAGTACTCAATTTAGAAGGCGTCCAGACCAGATATGAAAATCCCAAAGAGGTTCTGGAGAAGATAGCCAGGGCTACTCCTGAAGATGCTACTGCACTCGTTCAATCTATTTACGTCCGGCCTGTTAAGGAAGAATTAATCTCACGCAGGGTAAAGGAGATAAAAGATGGCGGCGCCCCAGCCATTGTGAGCACTATTCCCCAGAATGCTGAGAGATACGGCATGCTCGCCTATGAAGCAGGGGCAGACATATTCATTGTCCAGTCCACCGTAACTACTGTCAGGCATATTTCTACTAAGTACAAGACGCTTGACTTTCATGATTTCTGTAAAAATATGAAGATACCTGTGATTATTGGCAATTGTGTTACATACGATACTACCTTAGAGCTGCTTGAAACAGGGGCAAGCGCACTTCTTGTGGGCATAGGTCCTGGGGCGGCATGTACGACAAGGGGTGTATTGGGAATAGGAGTGCCGCAGGTAACTGCTACCTGTGATGCAGCTGCTGCGAGGGATTTTTACTATAAGAAAAGAGGAAAATACGTGCCTATAATTACAGATGGTGGTATGAGAACGGGTGGAGATATATGCAAGGCATTTGCATGCGGGGCAGATGCGGTTATGGTAGGTTCTGCATTTGCCAGGGCCAAGGAGGCGCCTGGCAGAGGTTATCACTGGGGTATGGCTACCCCCCATGCCAATCTTCCGAGAGGGACGAGGGTACACGTAGGGACTACAGGGACGCTGGAAGAGATACTCTTCGGACCGGCAAGATTAGATGACGGTTCTCAAAATCTTATGGGGGCGCTTCAGACCTGTATGGGTAATCTTGGGGCAATGACTATAAAAGAGATGCAATTGGCAGAACTCATTATCGCCCCGTCTATTCAGACCGAGGGCAAGATATTCCAGCAGGTCCAGCGTGTAGGGATGGGGAAGTAAAATAAATTGAAAAGGACTCATACTTGTGGAGAATTGAATGTTAGCCATGTGGGACAGCAAGTCACTCTATGCGGGTGGGTGGATACAAGGCGTGACCATGGCGGACTCATATTCATAGACGTTAGAGACCGTGAAGGGCTGACACAGGTTGTCTTTAACCCCCAGAATAATCCTGAACTCCATGAATCGGCTAAGGGACTCAAATCGGAATATGTCGTATCTATCCATGGTGAAGTAAGGAATAGACCGCCAGGGACAGAGAACATGAAATTACCCACAGGCGTGATAGAATTAATAGCATCAAAACTTGATATATTAAACGTCTCAGAAACGCCCCCCTTCCAGATAGATGCTGAGTCGCACATTTCAGAAGACCTAAGACTCATTTACAGGTACATGGATTTAAGAAGACCATTTATGCAAAAGAATCTATTTACCCGTCACAGGGTCTGTAAATTAATAAGAGACTACCTTGATAAGACCGGGTTTATAGAAGTGGAAACCCCTGTCCTTACAAAGAGCACGCCTGAAGGTGCAAGGGATTATCTGGTTCCAAGCAGAGTAAACCCGGGTAAGTTTTATGCCCTGCCCCAGTCACCTCAATTATTTAAGCAGATACTGATGGTTGCAGGATTTGAGAAATATTTCCAGATAGCGAGATGTTTCAGAGATGAGGATTTAAGGGCAGACAGACAACCCGAATTTACCCAGTTAGATATAGAGATGTCATTTATAGACGAAGAGGATATATATATACTTATAGAGGGATTGATTAGTGAGATATTTAAATCCGTTCTTGATTTGAGTCTTAAGACGCCGTTTGATAGATTAACGTATAAAGAATGTATGAGCAGATTTGGTACTGATAAGCCTGACATGCGGTTTGGTCTTGAGATTGTTGACATTTCGGATTCCTTCCGCAAAACCAATTTCAAGATATACAGGAACATTCTTTCCGAAGGCGGCGTCCTCAAATGTATCAATGCAAAGGGCGGCAGTAGTTTTTCTCATTCAGAGATTGATGACTTTACGAAATACGTGAATATCTATGGGGCACGCGGGCTTTCATGGTTTAAGGTCGCTGATTCGTCTATGGATTCCCCTATCGCAAAATTCTTTGACCAGGAGATACTAAAAGACGTCCATACCCGCATGAAGGCTGAGGCAGGCGATATATTGTTTATCGTCGCTGATAAGGAAGAGAAGGTGGCTCTTGAATCATTGGGAAATTTAAGGCTGTTTATAGCGGACAAACTAAAATTGGTAAACAAGAAAGAATTTAAGTTTCTCTGGGTCACGGACTTTCCGTTGTTTAAATACAATGTAGAAGAAAAAAGATGGGAGTCAGAACATCATCCGTTTACGTCGCCCAAAGATGAGGATGCGCCTCTTTTAGATACAGAGCCGGGAAAGGTTCGTTCAAGGGCATATGACCTGATAATTAACGGCACAGAAATAGGCGGCGGCAGTATCAGGATACACGGTAGTTCTCTTCAGGAAAAGATATTTGGCATTATAGGATTGGAAAGAAAGGATGCACTGGCTCAGTTCGGTTTCCTGTTAAACGCATTCAAGTATGGTGCACCTCCGCATGGCGGGATAGCATTGGGTATTGACAGGCTGATAACCATGCTTCTTCATCTGGATAGCATAAGGGACGTCATAGCATTCCCTAAGAGCCAGAAGGCAACCTGTCTTATGACCGAGGCGCCTTCAGATGTTTCTTCAAGGCAGTTAAAGGAATTGCATTTGACAGTAAAGGAATAATTTAACAAAGGGAGGGATGGGTATGAAAAAGTTGGTAGATTTGTTTATAATGATGGGATGTATTTTCCTTTTATTTGGGTGTGTGAGAAGCAGCAAGTACAAGGTAGAGAGGTCCGACCAGGAACTCTCAGGCAATAGAGGTTATTATATGGGGAACCTGCCCCCGCCTCCTGAGAGGCCGGAAAAATTAGATAGAGAGGTAGTAAACATTGATATAGACCTCCCGCCTTATGATTCATGGGATAGGTATAGATGGATAGACAAGAAACTATGGGGTAACAGGGGGTATATGATTGGAGGTTCAGAAAAGATTGAAGGAGGGGCTGAAGAGGAACTTATACTTGAGGTTCCTTCAAATGAAAAAGAGACCGGCGTTGAACCTGAGGTCAGTCCTGTTGTTGAAAAACCTGCTCAGGAAAGGGCAGAATCAGGTTCTGTCATAAGTGAGGTTAAAGAAAATCTGCCTACCACCTATAAGGTTAAGAAAGGCGATACCCTGTGGAAGATAGCAGGCTATAAAGAGATATATGGCAGCCCTGCAAAGTGGACAATTCTCTACGAGGCAAATAAAGACCAGATTAATGACCCGGACTCCCTGAAACCCGGGATAACGTTGAATATACCGAGGAATTGAGGTTGGAAAAAAGATTCAAAATACGTAATAGTGATGAGGCTATGGCAATCTTCGGGAAGCACGATGAAAACCTTAAACTGATAGAAAAAGAGTTTCAGGTTCACCTTGTGGCGAGAGGAGAGAACCTAACGATAAACGGCCAGGATGATGCGGTCCGGAAGGCAGGGGAACTATTTGAAGAGATGATAGAGATGCACAGTAAGAAACTACCTGTCCGCAAAGAGGACGTCATCTATGCAATCAGGGCTGTAAAGGAAGAGAAAAGACCTGAACTCCATGGACTGCACACGGATAAGATAGACGTATCATCAAGAAGACATTATATAGTTCCCAAGACCGGTGGACAAAAGGCGTATATTGATGCAATAAGAAAATATGATATAGTCTTTGGAATAGGACCTGCAGGGACAGGCAAGACATACCTGGCTATGGCGATGGCTGTATCAAGCCTTAAGAACGAAGAGGTGAGCAGGATTATACTTACCCGTCCTGCTGTAGAGGCTGGTGAGAGTCTGGGTTTTTTGCCAGGGGACATATATGCAAAGGTTACGCCGTACCTGCGTCCAATGTATGACGCACTTTACGAGATGATGGATGTTGAGCAAAGCCAGTTCTACATTGAAAAGGGTATAATTGAGGTCGCGCCGCTCGCGTATATGAGGGGCAGGACACTGAACGATTCCTTTATCATATTAGACGAGGCCCAGAACTGTACCCCGGAACAATTGAAGATGTTTCTTACGCGGTTAGGATTTGATTCAAAGACAGTTATAACAGGAGACATTACACAGAGTGACCTGCCCGGGGCAAGACCGTCCGGGCTTATTCAGGTGCAGACTATATTGAAGGACATAGAAGGCATTAAGTTCGTATATCTAACAGGAGAAGACGTTGTCCGGCATGAATTGATACAAGAGATTATAAAGGCATATGAAAGATTTGATAAAGAAAATAGATAAGGTCCAGAGACACTACTGGATTAAGGCATTGCAGAGAAAAAAGACCAAAGGACTTTCTAAGTGGGTTTTAGGTATAGTGGTCTGCATCTTATTCATACTGATTGCATGTATAGGAAGAGAACCTGCGATATATAATTATCATGAAGGGGACATAGCCCGCAAGGACATTACGGCAGATATTGACGTTAGATTTGATATCGTTGATACGGTTAGAACAGACCTTTTGCGACGTGAGGCTGAGGAAAGAGCCGTTGACGTATACGATATAAACGCAGGAGCCATAGAAGATGGAGAGTCTAAAATAGACTTATTATTTGAAAGACTGGCAGAATTAAAGAGGACAGGGGATTTGCCAGGGGATAAAATAGAGATTATATTAAAAGAAATAGCGTCAAAGTGGCAACTCTCGGTTCAGAACTTGAAGCAGTTATTTGCCCAGGAGGATATCAGGGATATAGGAAATGGCGCAAAAGAGATATTTATTAAATTGATGCAGGAAGGAGTGATAACCACTCAAGACAAAGATGCACTTATGGAAAGAGAGAAGGACACCATAATTCTTCATAACCAAAAGAGCGGGGAAGAGAGGAAGAGTTACGTCGTTACCTTAAAGACTACAGAGGACGTTAAGAGGCTGATTATTGATAGCGCAGCTATAGCATTTCAAGAGAATCGTAAGGTGAGGCCGGCCGTAGTTGAAGTAATAGGAAACCTTATAGTCCCGAGTATAAGTCATAATCCTGTCCTTGCGGATATAAGAAAAGAAGAGGCGGGTAATAGTGTCCCTGTCCAGTATAAAGGCGTTGAAATAAAGAAGGGAGAGCTTATCGTAGCCAGGCATCAGCGTATTACAAAGGAGCATATGGATTACGTCAATCTTTTGCACCGCGGCAGTTCTACGCACAACCGGTTCTTTTTGATAAGCGGAGTGAGCCTGACCGTGACAGGGCTTATAGTGATAGTAGCCATCTATCTCTATCTATATGAGCCGGACGTGTTTTTTAATACCAGGAATCTGCTGCTTATTTCTGTGGTGAGTTCCTTTATATTTTTAGTATCCAGGATAATAGACGTGTGGGCATATACAGAGTCCTTATTTTATATCGTCCCTATTGCAGCCGGCTCTATGCTCTTATCCATACTTCTTTCACACCGTATAGCGATTATGGTCACGGTATTCCTGAGCATATTTACGGGACTCGTTTTTAAGAATAATTTTGGCATCATGATGATGTCATTAGCAGGCGGGATGGTAGGCGTCTATTCTGTCATGCACATAAGGAGGAGGTCCCAGTTCCTGATAGCAGGGTTCCTGGTAGGTATTACAAACCTTGTCTGTATTCTCAGTATTGAGTTATTGTCCAATACCCCGCCGCACATTTACTTAGTGGAATGTGCATGGGGTTTTATGGGAGGGATAATCTCCTGTCTTATAGTAATGGGTGCCCTGCCGCTATTGGAACATCTTTTTAACATAGTTACCAATACAAGCCTTCTTGAACTGTCAGATTTAAATCATCCCCTGCTAAAGAGTATGGCACTCAAAGCCCAGGGGACATATCACCACAGTTTGGTAGTAAGCAACTTAGCTGAGGCAGGATGCGAGGCGATAGGTGCAAATAACCTGCTGGCAAAGGTAGGTTGTTATTTCCATGACATCGGGAAGGTAGAGAAGGCAGAGTATTTCAGTGAGAATGAGATGGGTGCAAAATCAAGGCACGATAAATTAAATCCGACGATGAGCAGGCTGATAATACTTAATCATGTGAAGAACGGGGTGGAACTGGCGCGAAAGTATAACCTAAAGCCGGCGATTATAGATTTCATTTTACAGCACCATGGGACAAGTTTGGTCTATTATTTCTTCCAGCGTGCATTAGAGAAGAGTGAGAACGGGGATGAGATAAGTGAGGAGGGTTTCAGGTACCCGGGTCCCAAGCCTAAGACTAAGGAGGCTGCCATAGTTATGCTTGCAGATTCGGTAGAGGCTGCTTCACGGGCGCTTGCCGAACCTACCCCTTCCAGGATAAAAGGGCTTATTCACGAGGTCATCAATGATAAATTTATAGATGGCCAATTGGATGCGTGTGAACTTACGCTGCATAACCTTACCCAGATAACAGACTCCTTTACGAGAGTTGTAACAGGTATGTTCCATTCAAGGGTAAAATATCCGGAAAAGGAGGAAGGTCAATTCGCTAAAGGCTATGATGGATATACAGGTCCAGAACTGGCAGAGTGGTATCAGGTTAAATTCCGCAAAGGTAAAAAGAATGGCAGGAAGATTATTGGGATATGAAGGGATAAACGATGCGGAACTCAGCATCCTCTTTGTTAATGATTTACAGATTAAGGAATTAAACCATAAGTATAGAGGGGAGGCGGTTTCTACTGACGTCCTTGCATTCCCAATGGATGATGTCCAATGCCCGCGCCTCTTAGGTGATGTGGTTATCTCTATTGAAACAGCTAAACGCGAGGCTGATGCGAGGGGTTATGAATTGGACAGGGAACTGGCATTATATCTAACCCATGGGATATTACACCTTCTGGGATACGATGATATTAAAAGTAGTGATAGAAAGATTATGCGGAGAAAAGAAAGGGAGTTGCTTGAAACCACGCAATATGCTTGAGAGTTTCAACTGTGCAGTTGAGGGTTTTAAATACGTCATTAAAACCCAGAAGAATATGCGGCTCCATTTTGAGATAGGGGTGGCTATATTACTCCTCGGCATACTTTTAGACCTGAACAAGATAGAAATCCTGATACTATGCGGGACTATTGTATCTGTCTTGTTAGCAGAGATGATAAATACTGCTGTGGAACTTACCATTGACCTTATTACAGACACCTTTCATCCGTTAGCACGCATAATAAAGGATATAACTGCCGGGGCAGTCCTGATAGTCTCATTGAATGCAGTGGTTGTGGGTTATTTACTGTTCTTAGACAAGTTTACGAGACAGATAGAGAACGGCATATTCAGGATAAAACAGTCATCGTGGCACATTACGTTTATATCCCTTATATGCGTTCTATCTCTGGTAATAATCAGCAAATTGTTCTTTCACCGGGGCACGCCATTCCGCGGCGGTATGCCAAGCGGCCATAGTGCGATGGCATTTTCTATATGGACTATAGTTACGTGGGTTTCCCAGAATAACCTATTGTCTGTCCTGGTATTTGTCATGGCGGCTATGCTTGCCTATAGCAGGATTAAGAAAGGCGTCCACAATATATGGGAGGTAATAGCAGGCGGCATAATGGGGACACTCGTTACTGTTACCACGTTTCAGGTTTTAAGCAGGTAGGGGAGGGATTCTCTTGTTAGCTAAAATAAGGAATAATTTTATAGTAGGATTATTAGTATTACTTCCTGCCGTTGTTACTATACTGCTATTAAGGTGGTTCATAGCAAACGTCAATAATCTATTCTTGGAACCTATAGTCCGTATTTTAAAACCTTACCTGCCGGAGATATATCTTCAGAATACTGCAAAAGTGGTAATGTTGATAATTGCAATATTTCTTATCGTGGCTATAGGCGCTATAAGCAAGAGCCTCTTAGGCAAGAGGTTGATTAATTATATAGAGCGGGTATTTTTGAAGGTCCCGATGATTAATAAGATATACGGTGCTATCAAGGAGATAATCTCGGCATTTTCAGGAACCGGCAAGACGATATTCAGTAAGGTTGTCATGGTGGAGTATCCGCGTAAGGGGATATATTCTATAGGTTTTATAACGTCAGAAAGTAAAGGGGAAGTGCAGGATAAAACTAAGGAAGAGGTTATAAATATATTTATCCCTACTACGCCTAATCCAACATCAGGGATGTTCGTTATGGTGCCTAAGGAGGATATAACTGTACTTGATATGAAAGTAGAAGATGGGCTTAAACTAATTATATCCGGCGGGGTTGTTACGCCGCAGTATAAGGGATAGACATGGCTATCCAAAAGTCAGAGTCTATCGTCCTGAGAAAACGCGATTTTAAGGAAACGAGTGCCATCATAGTTCTTTATACGAGGGAATTCGGCAAGATAAGCGGCATAGTAAAGGAGATAAAGAGGCCAAAGTCTTTAGATTACAATGGAGGGCTTGAGCCATTCAGTTATAACAGGATAGTATTCTATGAGAGTTCAAGAAGCAACTTAGATAAAATAAGTCAGAGTGAAGTCGTTGACTATTTTGATTTAATCCGCAAGAGTTTGGAAAAAACCGCCTATGCGAGTTATTTGATAGAATTGGTTGACAAATTTACAGAGTTGAATGATAAGAATGAGGCAGTCTTTAATCTGCTTCTGGAATCGCTTAAGGCATTATCCGTTATCGGGGAGGGAGATAATGAGAGGCTAAGGCTGGCATTTGACGTTAAACTACTCCATCTGAGCGGATTTATGCCGAGATTAGATACCTGCGGCTCTTGCGGGAAGAGGTTGAGTGGGGATGGGCATTTCAATATTTATCACGGCTCATTGATTTGTAATAGCTGCATCAGGAGAGGTGAGGAGAAATTTGAAATCTGTAAGGGAACGGTGGCGTCACTGAATTACATAAAGGATGCTGGTCTTGGCAGGGTGTTCCGTCTTAAGGTCACATCCGGGGTGAGTGATGAGATGACCTATCTCATTAACAGGCTCATCCTGTCCCATACAGGAAGGAATCTAAAGTCGTTGGAGTTTTTAGAGGAAATTAAATGAATAATAAAACCGATAACAATCTCATGGACAAACTCGTCTCTCTTTGCAAAAGGAGGGGATATATATTCCAGTCAAGCGAGATATATGGCGGTATCAATAGCTGCTGGGATTATGGGCCTCTCGGCGTTGAACTCAAAAATAATATCAAGAGGTTCTGGTGGGAGTCAATGACCTGCCTTAGAGACGACATAGAAGGCCTTGACGCCTCTATATTGATGCATCCTAAGGTATGGGAGGCATCAGGCCATATAAAATCCTTTTCTGACCCGTTGGTTGACTGCAAGAAGTGCAAGCAGCGGTTCCGGGCAAATGAAATTAATTCCGGGGTATGTCCTAAATGCGGCGGAGAGCTGACTGACGTCCGCCAGTTCAACCTTATGTTCAAAAGCCACATGGGCCCTGTGGAAGAAGATGCGAGTGTCGTGTATCTTAGACCCGAGACTGCCCAGGGGATATATGTCAATTTTTCAAATGTTCAACTCACATCAAGGAAAAAGATACCGTTTGGGATAGCCCAGATAGGCAAGGCTTTCAGGAATGAGATTACCCCCGGCAATTTCATATTTCGCACGAGGGAATTTGAGCAGATGGAGATGCAGTACTTTGTCCGACCCGGGACTGACGAAGAATGGATGGAGAAATGGATGAATGTTAGAATGGAATGGTACCTCGCCCTGGGTATTAATAAGGATAAACTCAGGTTTCATCAGCATTCATCAGAAGAGCTGGCACATTATGCAAGGGCAGCTTATGATATCCAGTATAATTTCCCGTTTGGGTGGCAGGAATTAGAGGGCATCCATAACCGGACGGATTTTGACCTTAAAAAACATTCTGAATATTCCGGTAAAGAGATGGGATATTATGATGACGGGACAAAAGAAAGGTTCGTTCCATATATAATTGAGACCTCAGCGGGGTGTGATAGGACATTGCTTTTATGTCTCGTAGATGCATATGATGAGGAAGATGAACGGGTGGTATTGAGGCTCTCACCTAAGATAGCGCCTATCAAGGTGGCTATATTCCCTCTCGTAAAACGGGATGGCATGCCTGATATAGCAAGGAATATTACAAAAATGCTTCGTCCGCATTTTAAGGTATTTTACGATGAGGATGGAACGGTTGGCAGACGGTACAGACGGCAGGATGAAATAGGTACGCCATTAGCAGTTACAGTTGACTCTGATACGTTAAAAGATGAAACCGTAACTTTGAGAGACAGGGACAGCATGAAGCAGGAGAGGGTAAAGATTGCCCAGTTGCGGGAAAGGATTGAGAAACTAATTTAGAATAGAGGAGGTAGATTAAACAAATGTCAAAATATGTATATTTCTTTGGTGGTGGTAAAGCCGAGGGTAAGGCAGATATGAAAAACCTCTTAGGTGGCAAAGGCGCCAATCTGGCTGAGATGATAAATCTGGGTATCCCTGTGCCGCCGGGATTTACCATTTCAACGGAGGCTTGTATACATTATTACAAAGATGGCGGTAAGTACCCTGATGGTCTTATGGAAGAGATTGAAGAGAATATAAAGAAGTTAGAAGCACTTGTCAACAAAAAATTCGGGGACGAAAAAAATCCCCTGCTGGTATCTGTTCGTTCAGGAGCGGCCGTCTCCATGCCCGGGATGATGGACACCATATTAAACCTCGGTTTGAATGATAAGACGGCAAAGGGACTTATCGCTTCCACTAAGAATGAGCGGTTTGTCTATGATGCATACAGGCGGTTCCTGCAGATGTTTGGCGATGTTGTGCTTGGCATAGAACACAGTAAGTTTGAGAAGATTCTGCAAATGTCCAAGGATAAGTTGTCAATAAAAGATGATACAGGATTAGATGCAAAGACGCTGAAGGAAATAGTCTCCGAATACAAGGAACTCATAAAGAATGAACTTGGTAAGGATTTTCCTGACAATCCGAAAGAGCATCTCAAGATGGCATATGATGCTGTTTTCAATTCGTGGAACAATAAGAGGGCAATCACGTATAGGAACATCCACAATATACCGCATACGTTAGGGACTGCGGTTAATATCCAGGCGATGGTATTTGGCAATATGGGTAGTACCTCCGGGACAGGGGTTTGTTTTACGAGGGACCCCAGCACAGGAGAGAAGAGATTTTATGGGGAGTATCTGATAAATGCCCAGGGAGAGGATGTGGTAGCTGGCATAAGGACCCCGCTTCCCATTGAGCATCTTAAGAAGGATAATCATAAGATTTATGACGAGTTAGTGGAAATATATCAGAAGATGGAAAAACACTATCGTGACATGCAGGACCTTGAGTTTACCATTGAAAACAGCAAATTATATCTTCTCCAGACAAGGTCAGGCAAGAGGACTGCCCAGTCCGCGGTAAAGATAGCAGTAGATATGGTAGGAGAGGGACTTATTGACAGGAATACTGCATTGTTAAGGATAGAGCCGGAAAGTTTAGAACAGTTGCTTCATCCTACGATAAACCCTAAGGCAGCAGTGAAGGTAATCGCAAAAGGATTGCCGGCATCGCCGGGTGCTGCCGTTGGCAAGGTCATATTCAGTTCTCATAAGGCTATAGAGCTGGGTGAAGGCGGCGAGAAGATAATACTTGTGAGAAAAGAGACGTCACCCGAGGATATCGGGGGAATGGCAGAGGCACAGGGGATATTGACGTCAACAGGAGGCATGACGAGCCATGCAGCGGTTGTTGGAAGAGGAATGGGTAAATGCTGTGTTGTCGGCTGTACTGCCATAACGGTCCGTGAAGATGAGGGGTATTTTGAAGCAGATACAATGAGGGTCAAGGAAGGTGATATAATCACGTTAAATGGTTCTACAGGAGAGGTTATTCTGGGTGAGACAGAGCTGATTGAACCTCAGTTCTCAGATAGTTTCAAGACGCTAATGGAATGGGCGGATAATACGAGAAAATTAGGCGTGCGGGCAAATGCCGACACACCTTACGATGCAAAAGTGGCGAGGGACTTTGGTGCCGAGGGGATAGGGTTATGCCGCACCGAACATATGTTCTTTGGTAAGGATAGACTGCCTATAGTCAGGCAGATGATATTGGCAAAGGATAAGGGAGAAAGGGTTGCGGCACTGCAGAAACTGCTCCCTATGCAGAAGGGTGATTTCAAGGGTATATTCAAAGTAATGGAAAAACTGCCTGTAACAATCAGGCTTTTGGACCCGCCCCTGCATGAATTCCTGCCAACCAGGGAAGAAGAGATGGAAAGCGTTGCGAGTGAGATGAAGATATCCGTTAAAGAATTAAAGGACAAGGTGGCGAGTCTCCATGAATTTAATCCTATGTTAGGACACAGGGGATGCAGGCTTGGTATAACCTATCCAGAGGTGTATGATATGCAGGTTCAGGCTATATTTGAAGCCGCATGTGAGTTAGTCAGGGAAGGGCAGAAGATAATCCCGGAGGTAATGATACCATTAGTAGGACATATAAATGAATTCAAGATTACAAAGGCTCAGGCGATAAAAACAGCCGAAGAGGTGATGGCCCGGTTTGGGGTCCAACTTAACTACCTGATAGGGACTATGATAGAACTGCCTCGCGCTGCATTAACTGCTGATGAAATTGCCAAGGAGGCAGATTTCTTCAGTTTCGGCACAAATGACCTTACCCAGATGACGTTTGGATTTTCCAGGGATGATGCAGGGAAGTTCTTACCCTCTTATAAAGAGAAAGGGATACTTGAGAGGGACCCGTTTGTAACTATTGACCAGGCAGGCGTTGGACAACTTATAAAGATAGGCGTCCAGAAAGGACGCAGTGCCAATCCAAAATTAAAGGTTGGGATTTGCGGTGAACATGGCGGGGAACCCTTGAGTGTGGAATTCTGCCACAGGGCAGGATTGAACTATGTAAGCTGTTCACCTTACAGGGTCCCTATTGCGAGGTTTTCCGCTGCCCAGGCAGTACTTAAAGAGAAATGATGGATGCTATAAGGTCATACCTCAATAAGATAAATACTACCCCTCTTCTTACCCCTGAAGGGGAGATAAAGTTGGCTAAAAAGGTCAGGCGGGGTGATGAAAAAGCGAGAAAGCTGATGATACAATCTAACTTGAGGTTGGTTGTAAATATTGCAAAACGGTATGTATATCTTGGTGTGCCCATGATGGACCTTATAGAAGAGGGTAACCTCGGACTTATGAAGGCTGTTAAGAAATATAATCCCGGTAAAGGATACAGATTTAGCACCTATGCAAGCTGGTGGATAAAACAATATATGATGAGAGGTATTGCCAATCAATCCAAGATGATAAGGGTGCCTGTATATATGAGTGAGAACATAATCAGGTGGAATAGAGCGCATGAGATGCTTTCACAGAAATTAGATAGAGAACCGACGATGAAAGAGATTGCGAGGAAGTTGAGGATATCCATAAATAAGGCTAAAGAGATGGGCAGTGTTATTTCAAGGATTTCTTCACTTGATGCCCCTATAGGAGACGGTGAAGGACAATTTGCAGACATCCTTGAAGACAAGACTGCTTTATCCCCCTCAGATGAATTTTCAGAAGTTCTCAGGCACGAACGTATATTATACCTGTTGGGGAAAATACCGTCCAAGGAGAGGGAAGTGCTTACCCTTAGATTTGGGTTAGAGGATGGCACATCACGGACCTTAGAGGCAATAGCCAGGCATTTTAAAGTCTCAAGAGAAAGGATAAGGCAGATTGAGAGTTCTGCAAAGAAAAAGGTACGGGCATTGATTGCAAAAGAAGAAAGGGAGGAGTTTCCTATATGAGAGACCTTAAAAAATATATCCGCGATGTTCCGGATTTTCCAAAAAAAGGCATTATATTTAAAGATATTACGACATTGCTTAAACGTGGAGAAATATTCAAAGAGGTTATAGATACATTTGCAGAGAGATATAAGGCATCTAATCTGGACAGTATAGTGAGCGTGGAGGCAAGAGGGTTTATAATGGGTTCTGCCTTAGCCTATAAGTTAGGAACAGGGCTTATCCCTGTTAGAAAAAAGGGAAAGTTACCTTATAAAACTGACGGCATTACATACAATCTGGAATATGGGACTGATACCTTAGAGATACATAAAGATGCCATCAAACCCAAAGACAGGGTGCTTATTATAGATGATTTATTAGCTACAGGCGGAACGCTTTCTGCAGTGGCACAATTAGTAGAAAAGCAGGGCGGTGAGATTGCAGAGATTGCGTTTTTGATTGAATTGGCTTTCCTGAACGGCCGTGACAAACTAAAAAAATACGACGTATTTTCGCTGATAAAGTATTAAGAGTATATGACTAAAAAAAACTTTATTGATTATTGGATTAAGACATCTGAGCACGATTTTATTACTATGGAACATCTTCTTGAGAAAGGTGATTACCTATGGGCATTATTCATAGGGCACCTTGTAGTTGAGAAACTTCTTAAAGGTTATTATGTTAAACAAGTGGATAGGAATGTTCCGTATACCCATGATTTACTTAGAATAGCCGAGAAAGCCTCTCTGGAATTGAATACCAAACAAAAGTCTTTCCTTGATAATTTAAACGATTTTAATATTGAAGCAAGATATCCTGACCGAAAGTTGGCTTTATATAAAAAGTGTACCAGAAAGTTTTCGGCACCATATCTTAAAAAGATAAAGGGGTTCAGAAAGTGGCTGTTAAAAAAGATAGAATAACTCTTGATATTATTTCAAAATATATTAAGATGTTGAAAAAAAACAAGGTGAAGTTTAGCGAGATTTATCTTTTTGGCTCTCATGTTAAGGGGACGTATAATCCTGATAGTGACATTGACTTAGCTATTGTTTTGGATAAGAAATATGTGGATAGATTTAATGAAAGGTTAAAATTGATGAAATTACGTTGGGATGTAGATTTGCGGATTGAGCCACACCCTTTCTCAAAAAAAGACTTTGAAGATACAGACCCATTTGTAAAAGAAATTACTATCAACGGTATAAGAATTGCATAAGGCAATAAATTGTAGAAACCTTAACGCATTGAGCAAAGTGGAATTTAGAAAGGCAGTAGTTGGATTTATTATGACGGGAAAGTCTGAATAGGTACCGAAGGTGAGGCTGCCGTAAGACGTTGGCAGATGAAACTCTCAGGTAAAAGGACAGAGGCCCTCTTGAATAAAGGGGTCCTTTATTTTTTCTTATAATAGGTTACTTTATGGATTTAAGAGAGACAAAGAAAACAGTCAGGACGTTTGCGTTAGCCTCATTCTTAAATGATATGGGCTCGGATATGATATATCCAATCTGGCCATTGTTTGTAACTACTGTTTTAGGTGCAAATATGGCTGTCCTTGGTCTCATAGATGGTTTAGGTGAGGCAATAGTATCAATATCACAGGCAGCCTCTGGCTATCTCTCAGACAGGATAAGGAAGAGAAAGGTCTTTATCTGGACAGGTTATCTGTTTGGGTCCATATCAAGGGTTGGTTATGCATTATCAACTACCTGGCAGCATTTAATCCCGCTTAAAATATTAGACAGGGCAGGGAAGATGAGGGGTGCACCCAGGGATGCTATTATTGCGGATGTTTCTACTGGGGAGAACAGGGGTGGAAACTTTGGGCTGCTACGAGCCATGGATAACCTTGGTGCTGTATGCGGCATTATAATCTGTATCTTATTTTCCAGTATAGTTGGATATAGAAATTTCTTTCTTCTGGCAGCAGTCCCATCAGTAATTAGTGCAGGACTGATTTTATTTTTGATAAAGGAAAGATGTCCATCTGGCAGTAAAATCTACAAAGGGTTATCCTTTTCAGATTTAAATTGGAATTTTAAATTATTCCTTCTTTTGAGTTCCGTTTTTGCAATCGGTTCTTTCAGTTATTCCTTCTTGTTGATATACGCAAAGGAATTTGGTTTTAAGCCGGTATTAGTGCCTGTATTGTATCTCGTATTTACTGCAGTTGCCTCTCTTTTTTCCCTGCCATTTGGCAAACTTTCAGACAGAATAGGCAGAAAACCTGTCCTGATGTTATCCTACGTCTTTTGGGGATTGGTACCCGTGTGTATTATTTTTGTTCATAGCTATTGGGCAGTTATTCTGATATTCGTTTTATACGGTTTGCATAAAGGGGCATTAGAGCCGGTGCAAAAGACATTTGTATCAGAGCTTGTCCCGGCAGAATACAGGGCGAGCGGCTTGGGTGGATACCAGATGGTCATTGGTTTGTGTGCCCTGCCGTCTTCTCTTATTGCAGGGATGCTCTGGGACAAGATTGGCATATTTGTGCCATTTTGTCTGTCGTTAGTTTTGACAATCTTATCAATTATAATGTTAATGTTTGTAAAAGAAAAGGAGGAGATAAGGTGAATACGAAACAGAAAAAAGATTTGTTGAAAGGTGCTCTTGATGGAGGAGGCGGGATTGTGCGGCTTGCCCCTGCCTGGGTTCCAAGGTCATTTTTAGTCCCTGGCGGGAGGCTCAAACTTGCCCCGCAGGACATCTATGCACTTGGTGCACACAGGGGAGGTATTGACGAGAGATGGCTGGCGTCTACGACAAATGCAGATAATGGTCCAGGGACGCTTGATGATGAAGGATTGAGTTATATAGTTGTCCAGGATAATAAGAAGATTTTGTTAAAGGAGGCGATAGGACTTTTAGGCGATGACTTTCTTGGTAAAACCGTTATGGAGAAATACGGCGGCTGGATGGTTCTGACTAAATTTTTTGATAATCTTGGGCCAATCCCTCACCATCTCCACCAGAAAGATGAACATGCAGCAAAGGTCGGGAGGAAGGGAAAACCCGAAGCCTATTATTTCCCACCTCAATTAAATTTTAGAGGTAATAACTTTCCATATACGTTCTTTGGGCTTGAGCCTGGCACAACAAAGGAAGACATAAAACGGTGCTTAGAGAACTGGGAGGAGGGGGATAACGGTATCCTGTATCTATCCAAGGCATACAAACTAAAACCAGGGACAGGATGGAACGTTCCCGGAGGGATATTACACGCCCCGGGTTCATATGTAACCTATGAGCCGCAAAAGGCATCAGATGTCTTTGCCCTGTTCCAGTCTATGGTTGAGGGTAAATATGTCCCGCGTGAGATGCTTGTAAAGGATGTGCCAAAGAAACTCCATAATGACCTGGATTATATTATCAGCATGATTGACTGGGAGGAGAACGTTGACCCTGAATTTGTGAAGCATCACTATCTTGAGCCCAAGCCTGTAGAGGATATGGACACAATGAGCAGCAAAGGGTATGTAGAAAACTGGGTCACTTATGGTTCAGAGGAATTCAGCACTAAAGAACTCACAGTATTTCCTGACAGAAAGGTCAAGATATTAGATAAAGATGCCTACGGGTTAATCCTGGTCCAGGGCAGAGGCACTATAGGAAAGATGGCAGTTGAGACACCTACGATGATAAGGTTCGGTGAGTTGACAAAAGACGAGTTATTCGTGTCTTATGAAACGGCGCGTGGTGGTGTCACCATCAGGAATACGAGTGAAAGTGAAGACCTTGTCATGTTAAAACACTTCGGTCCAGGAAACCCGGATACGCCAATATAAATGGAATTTCCTTGCTAAAAGACGGGGAATGTGATATATTACAGGCAAGATGTGGGGATGGGCATATCTATATATCTTGACGTTCAGTATCATTCTGTCTCTGGTGTTGACGCCAGTTGCGAGATGGTTTGCCTATAAGGCACATGTCTTAGACCGTCCTTCATCCAGAAAAATCCATAGCAAGGATATGCCGCTCTTAGGCGGTCTTGCCATATTTGCCTCTTTTAACATAACCATCCTTCTTAACTTTTTTCTCTTATTATGGCTCTATTCCAGGAAAATGCTGCCGCCTGAGATTTCGGCAAGCGTCCCTGGTGCTATTTATGTAACTAAGGAATTGCTCGTGATATTGGCTTGCGGGGGACTCGTAATGTTAATAGGGCTTGTGGATGATTTGAGGAAGGTGCCTGCAAGGCTCAAACTCCTCTTACAGATATTAGTGGGACTTTTACTGGTGATGCTGGGGGTGAAAATTACCTTCTTCTTAAAGGACCCGTTCTCAAGTGCTATTATCACTGTCCTGTGGGTGGTCGGGATAACAAATGCCTTTAACCTATTAGATAATATGGATGGGCTTTCGTCTGGTGTGGCTGTAATAGCAAGCCTCATATTTTTCATAGTAAGTTATCAGGCAGGACAATCTTTTGTGAGTATTATGCTTTTGGCATTGGGCGGTTCACTTATCGGGTTCCTGCGATATAATTTCTATCCTTCTACCATCTTCATGGGCGATTCAGGGAGTCTTTTCATAGGCTATATGATGAGCGTCCTTACTATAAAAGGGACGTATTACACTGTGGAAAGCCCAACGATTATGCCTGCCATTATGCCTGTCCTGATATTAGCCATTCCAAT
>CAYVEO010000033.1:0-30347 GCA_964449965.1 uncultured Planctomycetia bacterium | reverse complement strand
GGAGAATGGCAGTTAAAATAAACAGATATGGTAGAGGAATGGATATGAGGTTTGCGAACGCTATCCCGGCTGAGAAGAGGATTGCTATTACGATAAGCGGTCGGTCCATCTGGCTCTACCTGCAAGTTTAAGCCTCTTACGAAGCACGGGTTCTTACCATATCGAGCAGATATATAAACGCGGTTTGTGGATCATCGCTCAAATTACTTGGTTTGACATTCTGGTCTGTGCCCTCGTGGAGGTGCTTGGGATAGGTGGGAATTTCCGGATGGTCTGGGGCATTATCATGTCTGTAAAGAATGCCACGCTGGGCCCGCTGTTCCCAATGATATGAATATTTTCCCGTAGTTGTAAGCCAGACATCTAGGAAAGATCTGTCTTTAAAGATAATCCTGAGTTTACCTGAACCACGGGTACGTTTTCCAACTATCTTTGTAGTGGAAACTATATCAGAATACTTGCTCCTGGCAATATTATCCAGAAGGTGGTATATCTCAAGCATTATCTTAGCCTGGCGAGATTATCTTTGATTTTTTTTATATACTGTTCAGTATTTTCCCATGCAATAAGGTCTTCCCATGCAGGGTGCGATGGTATGGTTTTTTCTTTGATATGTTCTTCAAATTCATCTCTGTTTGTAACTAAATATTTTTCACGTAAATCAGCAATATCATCTTCAGCCAGACGTAGTTCATGTTCCAAGTAGGCAACCATACCATACATCAAAAGATCATTGGCAGAAATGTCTAGTTCTTTTGCGAGTTCTTCAAGAGCTATAGTCATTTACTATCACCTCTAAATAAAAGTCTACTATATATACAAACAAATGTCAAGGCTTTTTTCGTTTTTTTCGTTTTCGTTTTTATTTTAAATTTTAAATTTTAAATTTCGTTTGACATTACTGTGCTTCTGTGCTAAACTGCTCAGGTGTAAAGGATGTTGAAAGGGGGGCGATATGGAAACGGGGCATTTTCCAACTGACCATATCCACAAGAAGAAAGCAAGTTTCTGGGCGGCTGTAATTTTAGGGATATTACTGGCGGGGAGTGTTTTTATAAACTTAATACTCTTCATGGGGCTTGTTATGAAATTCTCTACGGAATCCGTCCCGTCTTCAAAAGAATTCCAATATTATGAAGGGTTTGTTTCCGGGACAGGTAAAGACAAGATAGTCATGCTGCCAGTTAACGGCATAATATTGAGCGGGACCCATACCAATATCTGGGGTTTAAGGCAGGAAGGAATGGCAGAAACGATAACCCAGATGCTGAAACAGGCTAAGGAAGACGAGGATGTAAAGGCAGTACTTCTTGACATAGACTCACCGGGCGGCAGCATCACTGCATGTGACATTGTCCACAGGGAATTATTGGAATTCAAGAAAAGCGGGAAGAAGATAGTAGCGTGCATGGAAGACGTGGCAGCCTCCGGAGGATATTACATAGCCGCACCTGCCGATAAAATAATCGCTCACCCGACCACCGTAACAGGCAGTATCGGCGTTATTATGCAGTTGGCAAACATAGAAGGGCTCTATGAAAAGATAGGGTTTAAGAGCGTAACGATAAAATCTGCAGAAAAGAAGGATATTGGTTCTCCATCCCGAGCGATGACAGAAGAGGAAAGGATGTTATTGCAAGGTATAATAGACGAGATGCATGCGAGATTCACAGAAATAGTGGATGAAGGCAGGGAAAACTTAAGTATTGAAGAGGTCAAAAAGCTGGCAGACGGAAGTATATATACCGGCAATCAGGCAAAACTCAACGGCCTCGTGGATGAGATAGGATATATAGATGATGCCATTGAAACTGCCAAAAAATTAGCCAATATTGAAAAGGCAAAGGTCATAAGATATGAGAGACCTTTTACTATTAGAGATTTATTCAGGATTGCTTCAAACAGGCTTATTGCGGCTAACGCTGCCATCAACATAGATATGGGGGGCTTATTTAAAGACGGGACCCCCCGCCTTATGTATCTCTGGAGCCCGTAACTGAAGCCCTTCTTTAATTAGAGACTTAACATAATTCAAATCAAACGGTTTGGTTACAAAATCAAATGCCCCGAGTTTCATCGCTTCCTTGGCTAACCTGATAGTCCCATAACCTGTTATAACAATTACAACGGTATCCCCATCACTTCCTTTAATCCTTTTCAGAATCTCAATCCCGTCTAATCTGGGCATCTTTATATCAAGAAGTACTATATCTATCGTCCTTTCTCTTGCAATCCTTAGCCCTTTTCTCCCATCTACGGCAGTATACACTGTGTAACCTTCTTCCTGTAGTATCTTACTAAATATTTCGCATATCGTTTCTTCATCATCAATAATCAGGATATTTGCCTTATCCATTTTTCTTTACCTGTTTTTTCCGTGGAAGTTTTATCTGTAAAATTCCGTTTCTAAAAATTTCTTCTGTCTTACTAATGTCCACATCAGGCGGTAACTCAATCTCCTCATTGAACTCCTGCCCTTTGTATTTAGCATTAATAATATATTTATCGGGTTGGACACTAAGGTTGATGTCACCTTCACTAAAACCACCCATGTCTATTATAATCTGCACCTCTTTTGCTTCCTTGAACACATCGACCAGAGGGTCGGTTAATTTCTTAAAAATAGGTTTTGTTTCATACCTCCATTCTCTCGGTTTCTTGAATACGGCAGGTCTGAAGTCAGTATCTGCAGCAGGCGGCGGACCAGCCGTGTTTATCTTTCCTAATCCTAACTGGACAGGAGGTAACTTTATGCCGCTGCCACCCCTCTGTCTCCATACGTCCCTCATGGTCCTTGGGGGTATGCCTATTGCCATAAGCTACCCCAATATCTTTTCTTCTAAGGTGTCTAATCTTTTCTTCAGTGCGGCATTCTCCTTTTCTGTCCCGGATTCCACTGCTTTCGTAGATAAATAAGAATCCTGCTGCCACCAATTTATACCCATCTCCATAGCCTTATCCACAGAAGCCACCAGGAGTCTTATCTTAATATTAAGAAGGTCAATGTCAGCAAGTTGAATCCTGATATCTCCGGCAATTACTATCCCCTTGTCTAATACCCTCTCTAAGATGTCTGCAAGATTCGTAGCTTCGGTAGCGTGCATCATTTTTTGTTCTGCCATAGGTTACCCCCCATTACATTAAATTCCCTAAAGGACCTAAATTCAGGTTTAAGTCTTCATCCTTAAATCCAAAGGTCTCCTTTAATTCCTGCATCTTTTTCTCTATTCTCATCAAAGTTTCTCCGACCCTTTCTATTTCCTCATCGGTTAAAGAGCCAGCCTCTACCCTGCGCATCGCCTGTTTTTCTAAAAGTCTTCTAATCAAGTCCACAAGTGTAAGGACAAGTTTTACCAGTCCATTTTCCGCATTTTGCGGGTCAGCACTAATCCTTTTGGGAATGGTATTTTGATGAATATTTTCACCACGGGACACGGCAGACTCCCCGGTCCTTCCAATCATTGCAGCGGGCTTGTACCGCCAGTTTTCTGCCCGGGGTCTTTCATTTGCAGTGCCTCTCAAACATTCCATAGTCTCCACTGAACTAAGCAAAGCCCTTACCCCCAGATAAATAAGGTCAACATCTGCCACAGAAACCACTATATCGCCTGAGACAACCACACCCTTATCCAAAACCCTGTCCAGAACTTCAAGCAGGGTTACGTCTCTTGATTTCAAAACAACATCTTTCAATTTAATATATCCTCATTTAAATTACAAAATTATACGGCGGCCAGGGGCCGGTGCAGTTAAGATTAATGCCTATACCCGTATATTCTCCATTAAGATAATCCACTGCATGGACAAATTCCCTGACCTTGCTCTTATCCACTAAAAAGGTAGAGTTTAAAATCATCTCATCTTCTCTCTCTGTTACTTCCTTAGGTAATAATTTATTGATGCGTGCCTGGCGGCCATGCTCTATTAACCTATCAAAACTTGTCTTGCTATACTCATTGAGCATCTTATTTGCCATCGCATCCAGCAAATCTTCTTTTTTCTTCCTTAAAAAAAATGCCTTGCCTGGTGAAGCAGAATTAATTCTATTGTTTATCTCTAAAATCTCTTCGTCCTTTCTGACAATAGAATTTTTCAGTCTTTCCACATCGCAGTAAATCTTGACTCCCCATTCCTCTCTGCCTTCCAGTCTCTTTAAATTATCCTTGAATTCCTCCAGATGTTCTTCCATGCACATTCTCAGGCTATCCACTGTGGTAAACAAAGTTGCCAGCTTAAACGGGACTACGCAGGCATCGCCCATAATCTCCTCTATTATCTTCTCATGTCCACCCGCCTTTGCCTTAATCCACTCTAAATCAGCCAGGTTCTTTTTCAGGTTATCCTCGCTAAACTCATCATTAGAGACAATGCTCACTACAGCGTAAAGACCCTGGTTATAGATAATATAGAGATTATCAACTAAATCCCTCCCCTCCTGGACATCGGGCATTTTATTTGTAATGCAATATAGATAAATCAGGTTTTCCATATCATTCACTCGGACCTAACTGCCCCTTTCGCTCAAAGGCTTCAACTTCTAAATTGTTATTTAGTTTAACTGCATATACATTCCTATCCTGCACCCTGGTTGGAAGTCCGAGGGCTTTTATAAAAGAACTCTCCTCGTAAACCTCAGCCTCAGTCTCCCAGCCATCACTGACCTTTGTCACTTTAATGACTTTCCCGTCTCTCGCATTGATGGTCTTCTTTAAAAATTCACCAACGGCTTTCCTGGCTTCTTCAATATCAGCCATCTTCGTTCCCTCCCTCTTTCATTCTCCTTGCAGCATCTAATCTATTCAAAAGTTCCTTCTCATGTCTATGGTATTCTTCTTCGCCTATCTCTTCTAATTCAAAACGCAGCTGCAATGACATAAGTTTCTCACGGATACGCGTTTCATCGGACAATTCCTGTTCAACCATCTCATGAATTTTCTTAACGATACCCATCAATCCCTTCACCGGGAGTATTAATACGTCATCAATCAAAAGCATAATTAATACTCCTTTGTATTTATTTCTATATTGACAAAATTAAATGGCGGTAGTGTTCCCACATACTTAAATTTTATTTTATCCGTATAGCTGTCTGCAAGCACTCCCACCTTCCGGTCGAACTCTGATTCTTTTTGCCTTTCTATCAAAAAGGCGGCATTTATAATCATGTGTTCACCATACGTATTGTTAACCTTGACTCCCAGAGCCAATGGTTCAAGGACATTTAATATGTCATCCTTATATCTTGTTTTTTCTTCAGTCAGTGCAGTCTCAACGAGTCTGCCTAATTCTATAAGTTCTTGATACCGGGCCGTCTTAGCGTCTTTTGCCATCTTTTCTTTTTTCATCCTGATTCCGTCATTATTGGCTAATATTTCCTTATATACAATATCTTCCTTGAATACAGCCTTAAGCCCTAATTCTTTTTTACCTTCCATGGTCTTTAATAAATCAACGAACCTGCTATACTCTTTTTCTAATATCTTCTTTACCTTATCTTCTCCTTCAGCAATAGTGGCAAATCTTACAGGAAGGACCGTACGGGTCTTCATCACTTCCTCAATGGCGCGTTCATGGGAGATTAAATTTTCTCTTGATACCGAATATCTTTTAACCGGGGAATCACTGACTACCGCACTCAAATCCTCAAAGTATATGGTATATACCCTGCTGCCGCATTCACCAATGCCTACCGTGCCGAAATCTATAGGCTCTGCGCCATGTATTATACAATAGATATATTTTCCTTCCTGTTCCATAAAATTTCCCTTCTCAGTTTGCCATTTCTTTTACAATAATTGCGTTTCTGACAAATTCTTCTTCCTTAAATGAACAAACCTTATCCTGGCAATATTCTAAAAGCATCTTATATGCCCTGTTTAATTCATCAAATTGCTCCTGCGAATCTGATTGCATTTGATTTCTGTCCGGGTGATACACCTGTGCCATACGCCTGTATGCCTTTTCTATATCCTCTTTGGTTGCAGTATCACCCAGATCTAATTTCTTTTTTGCCAGGGATATTTCATCAAACCGCATTTTCTTTACCTCTAACGTCCTAAAACTATAGGGCGGCAGGGGTCCAACGCATCTAAAGTTTAACTTCTCGGCAAATTCATTATCCAGGTCTTCTACCGTTTTCCCAAAATCTTTTTGCCTGGATTTTTCTATCATAAAGGCAGAATTAATGACCATATTATCATTCATAGGGATATGCGTTCTGTAATCATGGCTGATTTCCTTCAAAGATGACTCTATTCTATGGGAGTATTTTTCCCTTTTCTTATCAAGATACCCCTTGATTAAAACCCCTATCCTCACCTGTTCATCTACAGTCACACCCTCTTTTTTATTAAGAAGCGATTGTTTGAATTCTTTTATTTCTTCTTCCTCTGCAATCTCCTTCAGAACATCATCAAAGATATTCCAGATAGCCACAACATCAATTTCTATTTTGCCGTCTATTTCCTTAAATATATCCTTTATCCTGCAATAACCTCTGGCGAGAATATGCCTCACCTCATCTTCATCTGCGCAATAGGTCCCTAACCGCATGGGAATAATAGTGAAATTCTCCATAATATTTTCTATCACCTGCTGATGTCTGAGCAAATACCCGGCTAAAGCATCTTTAAGCAAATTGGTATAGTCAATAACTTCTGAGTCGCTCACCACAGCCGCGATATCCTGATAAGGAATTGTATACACACCGTTATCTTGAATAGAGTTATCCTTATTCGGGATAATCCCATAAATATATTTCCCCATCTTATTCCTCCCCGCCCCTTTTCTGTTTATCTATTAATTTTAAAGCCTCTTCAAAATGTTTCTTTGAGATTTTAAGTTCTGGTTTCTGGTTTCTGGTTTCTGGTTTCTGTTCAATATATCCCCTTATAGCAAACATGGATGCCTTTCTGCAGATAAATTCAATGTCAGAGCCTACCTTACCCTCGGTCTCTCTGGCCAATCTTTTCAAATCAACGTCACTGGCAAGCGGTTTATTTTTAGTATGTATCTTAAATATCTCTTCCCGTGTTTCCTCATCCGGTTCAGGTAATTCTACCAAAAGGTCAAATCTCCCGCTTCTTAAAAGGGCAGGGTCAATTAAATCCAATCTATTAGTTGCTGCCAGAATGACTACACCCCTGAGTTCCTCAATCCCGTCCATCTCTGTTAAGAATTGGCTGATAACTCTCTCAGTAACATGCGTAGAATTTCCTCCGTCTGAACCCCTGACAGGTACCAGAGACTCTATTTCATCAAAGAATATAATAGTAGGCGATGCCTGTTTTGCCGTTTTAAAGACCTCGCGAATCGCCCTTTCACTTTCCCCTATATACTTGGATATAAGGGACGGGCCCTTTACTGATATAAAATTAACCCCGCTTTCAGTGGCAACTGCCTTTGCCAATAAAGTCTTACCTGTCCCGGGTGTGCCATAGAGCAGGATTCCTTTTGTAGGATTAGTATTAGCTTTTTTAAAGACATCAGAATACTTTAGAGGCCACTCCACCGCTTCTTTTAGTTCTTCTTTTATATCCTCAAGACCTCCTATATCCTCCCATTGGACATCAGGCACTTCCACAAAAAACTCTCTAATTGCCGACGGCTCTACTTCCTTCATAGCCTCTAAAAAATTATCCATGGTCACTTCTAATTTAAGTAAAGTCTCGTAAGGGATGTCAGCCACTTCAAAATCAATTTTTGGAAGAATCTTCCTTAATGCTGACATTGCTGACTCTCTGGCTAAAGCCTCTAAATCCGCCCCGACAAATCCATGGGTGATTTCTGCTAATTTTTCAAGGTTCACACCCTTTGCCAGGGGCATACCCCTGGTATGGACTTGTATGATTTCTAATCTTCCATTCTTATCAGGGATAGGGATAGAAATCTCTCTGTCAAACCTGCCGGGCCTCCTCAGCGCCGGGTCTATGGTATTAGGGATGTTCGTTGCCCCTATCACGATTATATGCCCGCGTGATTCCAGTCCGTCCATCAAACTTAAAAGCTGGGACACCACTCTGCGTTCAACCTGTTTTTCCCCACCCATCTCTTCCCTTTTTGGTGCAATGGCATCTATCTCGTCAATAAAAATAATTGCAGGTGCATGTCTTTGGGCGTCTTCAAATACGCTTCTCAGCCGCCCCTCACTTTCTCCATAAAATTTACCCATAATTTCAGGGCCGCTGATGCTTGTGAAATAAGCATCGGTTTCATTAGCCACGGCACGGGCAATCAATGTCTTTCCTGTCCCCGGTGGCCCATATAAAAGGACGCCCTTTGGCGCATCAATTCCCAATCTTTCAAATACCTGCGGATATCTTAAAGGAAGTTCTATCATTTCCCTGATTCTTTGAATCTGATTCTCAAGCCCGCCTATATCCTCGTATGAAATTTTAACACCGCAAGGCTCGCCTGTCTCTTTTGACTCCATTTTTATCAGGGTAGTCGGTCCTATCAGAATCACGCCATCAGGGCTGGCATCCGTTACTTTAAAGTCACAAAACCTTGACCCGAAGAGCGTAGCCCTGACCCTGTCGCCGCAAGTTACAGGAAGCCCCTCTATAAGTGAACCGATATACTTAGTATCTTTATCTCTTTGAAGAAGGCTTGCCCCGGTCAGCGGCGAGAGCGTGATTTTGTTAGCACCCTTATAACCAATTTTACGAATCTTTACCTTTTCATCTAATCCTACTTTGGAATTTTCCCTGGATATCCCGTCCATCTGGATTATATTCTTACCTCTCTCCTCAGCGTAACAGGGCATAACCTTGGCAGGGGTTTTTCTTTTACCTTCAATCTCTATAATCTCGCCTACTTCCACCTTTAAACTCTTCATATCCTCAGGGTCAATCCTGACTATCGCCCTGCCTACATCCTTTGGCAGAGTCTCCTTAACCTTTAGGACTACCGCTCCATTTTCTCCCTTTTTCATTTCTTCAACCTGATATCTAATACGCCGTTCTTATAATTTGATGTAAGTGTTTCGGGTTTAACTTTTTTGGTGAGTAAAACCTCTTTGTGGTATTTTTTATCTCCGCTTTTGGCTGAAATATCAAGGATATCCCCCTTCAAATCTAACTTTATGTCACCTTCGTTCACACCAGGCATCTCAACGTAAACCCTGATTTCTTCTTTTTCGTCAAAGACGTCGGTGATAGGTTCTCTCTCTTCCTCAACCGTAGGACCCTGGGGTGTTTTCTTAATATTACCGAATGACTCAACAACCGGCTTCCCGCCTACCGCTGTTTTTATGGAGAAACCAAACACCCCTTTCATTCCTTCTTTAAGATGGCTTAAGTCTATTTCTCCTTCTTTCTTAATTTCGCCGCCTGATTCTTTTAACTCTTCGGCCAAATCAACCAATTTCTCAATACCTTTGAATAGCCCTCCCAGACTCAACTTTCCGAGCCCAAAGTCAATGTCTAAATTCTCGTTCTCCTCTTTCTTCTTCTTTGCCATGTTTAACTCCTCTATTTATTTAATAATTTATAGCCATCGTATTAACCGTCCTTGCGGGTATGTCTCTATAAGTTTTAATCTTTTGTTCTTCATGCACTTCCTTTTGTATCTTTTCAATTCGCTTGCTGATACTATTCAGTTGTCTATTGGCCGTATTGTTCCTTTTATCTAATCCAAAGATTTCCTTCTCCAATCTATCCTTCTCTCTTTTAAGCATGTATAATTCTAAATAACTTGACCTCTGGACCTTTGGTATAGACCGTGCCCCTGCAGAATGTATGCTTTTTATATCTCTAACGCTCGGTATTTCCAGCATTCCTTTCATTTAACATGCCCCCTCCGCTTACCATATTTTTCAATCAACTCTTTAACAATATCTTTTATCCTGTCCTGATTTGTCCTTGAACCAATCCTGCTTGTCTCAGAAGCTAATATATCCTGGCAAACCTGGGTAAAGGTACCATTGGCTCCGGCAGGGGTAAGGTTTTGAACTTTAAGCGTTTTGGCAATCATAATACAGCCTCTGATAGTGGGTGCGAATTCACACTCTCCGGATTTTCTCAAATCCCGGACAATACTGACTATTATCTCAGCGTCGGATTTAGAAAGTCCGGATTTAGACTGGGTTATTGCAACCTCTGTATCACAGTCAAAATAGTCCAGGTCCATAGTTATCATCCTATCCCTTAATGCATCCTGGCTTTTGTGTACGCCGGCATATTCCTCAGGATTAGAGGTAAAGATGGCAGTAAAATCCGGGGCAACCTTTAAATATGGTTCCTCACCACCTCTTCCCACAGGCAAATCCATCATCTTCTCCTGTAAGATAGAAAGAAGTATATTATTTGCCTCTGGTCTGGAACGGGTGAATTCGTCGTAAATGAGGGTAAACCCGTATTTACATGCCACTGTTAAACGATTATCCACCCAGCGTTTCACCATGTCTTCCTCTGTCTTTAATACCCTGGAGATAAATCTGTCCACTACCTTTCTAATCCTGTAGCCATATTCTCCGCCTACCAAATCAGAGGTAGTAAATTCTTCATCTCCATGCATTATCACTACCGGACGCCCTATTTTACCTGCAATATGCATTGCGATGGTGGTCTTGCCTGTGCCGGATGTCCCCCTGAAATGAACAGGAAAACCTGCTTTAACATAGGAAAGCGCCCGGTTTGTGATATCTCTTACGTACTTTGTCTCCACAAAGTCTGACATAGGACTTGGCTCAAGTACCGTAGCCATTTCATCAACCAATTATTATCACCCCCTTCTTTTGCTCTTATTTCTGCCCTTTACGGCCGCTCCCGCTGTAGTTACATTTTCCCCGGCGTGGAGCCTTGGCATTACGCCGCCTTCACGCGCCCTCGTAATAGCAAGAGACATCTCTTTCCATGCACGGGAAGCCTTTTCTATATCACTTCTATAACCACCCATAATCTTTCTTGTTTCACTTGCCAATTTCCTGACCTCATTCTTAATGTCCTTCACTTCTTTCGTAAGCATCTCTTTAATCTCTCCTGACATCTCTACGCGCTGCTTCTTGAAACCATTCAGGTTAAACAATGAATTTTTAGCCAGATTATTTGCAAAATCCGCCAAATTCTTTGTCTGTTTCCTGCTCATTTCCTTGTGTCTTCTCTCAAATTCTTTAAGCATATCCTGTGCGCTTTCCAACAAATCTTTTACCTTTGTTGATAAATCTTCAACAAAATTAGCCAGATTATTGGATTGTTCCCTTCCCATTTTCTTCCTATCAGAGGCAAATTCATTTAAGGTGCTATGGGTATCAAATACTAAATCACCAAGCGCCCTTACCCTCGTATTATAGGATGTCATAATATCCTCTGTAATGCCTTTCATGCCATCCATTATTCCTGTTCCCATCTTTACCACCTCCTGAATTTTTATCAACTTACTCGTTCTACAATCAAACCATAATAACCGATTCTTTCCCTATGGACACACCTCCCTTCTCCTTCTGCTTGCCTTGACCCGTTTAGAAATTCATTCCTGACGGGCCTTGAACGGATTTTTTTCAGCATCTCTTTAAAATCCTTAATCTGTATTACTTCTCCTTTATCTAAAAGACTGCGCATGGAATCTGAAATCTCATTATATTCCTTTTGAAATTCCTTTAGCCTTATAATTAACTCTTCTTCCTGGGCCTTCTGTCTTGTCTGAATATATTCCACCACCTTTTTTAAATTATCCACCCCCGCCTTTTTATCATCTGCCATCTCACCTTTAATAATTTCAGCTATCTCTCTTTGTTCATCCAGAAAATTCCTTAATAAATCCTTTATTTCTTTTTCTTTTTCTTCTTGCTCGGCAAAGACATCTCCCATCATATTCTCAAAGTCTTTTTTTCTTAAGAAGGTTTCACTCGCAAGGTTGTTTTTGAGCTGTTCACTCATTATATTTGTATTAGATTTAAAATCTTCAAGGATGCGATAGGTATCATTTATAATTGTTCCTACCATAGAAATTCTTGATTCATAAGAAGAGATAATCTCCTGTACAAAGCCTCTCATATCTTCAGAAACTCTCATAATCTTGCTCCTCTTACAATGGAGGAATTCCTTGGCAAGACATGCCTCGACGACGGGGCGCCGGGGGATGTCCTGGCAAGAACCTCCTGCTTAGGTTAAGCAGCTGCTGCTGTCAAACCTATGGCCTCAGCATACTTGAGATATGTCTCAACTGATGCCGCTACGACCCTTGCCTCAATAGCTAATATTTCGATACCCACTAAAGAGACCCTTACCCAGGCGTCAACAACCACGCCCTTGTCCAGAATACGGTCGATAACCTCAACCAGACTGGAAGAACCAATTGCTTTCTCTACTGCCATTTTTATTCACCCCCTTTCCTTAAGATTTTGTCATGTTGAGCAAAGCGAAACATCTTGATAGATTCTTCGGCTTCGCCTCAGAATGACATTTCTGTGTGTTCATTTTAAAGCCTCTTCTACAGTCTTCAGCATGTCTTCCACTTTAAAGGGTTTGTCTACAAAACTATAGACCTCTTTCTCCCCTGCCGTCTTCCTTGCCTCAGGGGTCCCGAAAGCAGTTATTATAATTGCCTTTATAAGTGGATTACATGATTTGATGTCATCCAGAACCTCCCATCCATTCATGTCAGGCAGTTTCAGGTCAAGTATAACAGCACCTATCTCTTTAGAAAACATGTCAAAAATTTCCACCCCTTCTTTCCCGGTAGTAGCTGTTAGACAATCATATCCTGCCTCATTCAATATCTTTTTAAGTAACCAGTCCATATCCTCCTCATCATCAATAAGCAAAATTTTCATCCTTTTCCTCAATTTAAAGAGCCGTTACCCAATACCCTCAGAAATACATCCACCACCTTAGGGTCAAACTGGGAATTTTTATTTTTCTCCAATTCCTCTTTTGCTTTCTCAATACCTCTGGCTTTCTGATAGGGTCTATTTGTAGTCATAGCTTCAAACGCGTCTGCTACTGCTAATATCCTTGCCTCTAACATTATCCGTTTGCCTCTTAATCCGCTCGGGTATCCCTTACCATCAAACCTTTCATGGTGGTGCCGGACTACAGGGACTACCCCTTTAAGAAATTCCAATGGCTCTATTATCGCTGCACCCCTCAGGGCATGTGCCTTCATCTCTCTCCACTCATCCTCTGTTAATTTGCCTGGTTTATTTAATATGTAGTCCGGAGTTGCAATCTTACCTATGTCGTGTAATTTTGCTGCATATTCTATCGCCTTGACCCGTGATTCTCCTAATCTTAGAGCCGTCGCTATTATTACCGCATACCTGCTGAGCCTGTCTGAATGGCCATTTGTATATCCATCTTTGGCGTCTATTGCAGAAGCCAATGCCGTTATGGTGTTCAGGTAAGTCTTCTGGAGGTTATTGCACAATCTCTTCATCTGTCTGCTCTGTTCCCTGAGCCTGCCTTTTAACCTTAAATTCTCTAATAATAAATCCTCTTTTTTTAACATTTCATCACCTTTTCACAGAAATGGCGCCAGAATCCATAAGATATCTTTCCTCAACGAATCTATTAACCTTTGCTCTATGAACTGCATCTATCCTTAGAAAGGCTGCAGTTGTTATAAATAGGTCACGATTACGTTGGACATTCAGGACCTTAGCCAATGTCCTCAAAATACCAGGCTCACCAGGCAAGTTTATATGAGTCTCTATTATTGTGTTAACTGAGGCATACTGGTCTGATTCAAATAAGACACCGCCCCCTCCTATATCACGGGTGTCGGCATGAGATAGTCCTTCCGGATAACCTGATAAAAGAAGTTCAAAGCAAACCTTGATAGGCAGCCTTATTTCTGCACGCGGGTCTTTTCGCTTTTCAAAACCAGTATAATCTTCACGTGTGCCTAACTGGCGCCGCCTTTCTCCATTACCCGGGAACTGTCTATCTGCCTCTACTAACCATGAATTACATGCATCGCATATACTCAGGTTTTCTAAATACTCTTTCTCACACAAAGGACATACTTTCATACCACTTCCTCCTCTCTTGATATATATGTTATAATGCAATTTCTATGCCATTGTTTAGAGCGGAGCAATAAAAAAGCCACTTGATTTTATTCAAGTGGCTTAATCTAAAATAGATATAATTATTTTTTAAATTAATAAATCCATAATACCATACTATCCTTTAAAAATATTTAAGCAAAAACAGTAGAATTAATTCTATATTGTGTGGAATCTATTCCACGATACCACCTTTATATCCTTTGGCAGGTATTTGTCCATCTTATGCTCTGCCCCTATAAAACATATTCCAACCCAGCCATTATTTAATGTCTTATCAATCCTTTTGGCTATAAATCTGTCTCTTTGTGTGAGAATATCCTTCCCTTTCTCTTTTAAGTTTTCCAGAGACTTTCCCCTACTGCCTTTACCTCCTTGAACTGTGGCTTTAATGTAATTATATTCATTCAACAGGAGGTTCACGTCTTCTGTCCCTTCCAGAGTGGCGCCCTTTTCCAAAAGGGTAAGGATGAGTCTATGGTTCTTGCCGCCGCGCTGGGCTATATCCTGGACAATCTCCAATTCCTTGCCGCAGACAGGAAGCCCATCCTGGTAGAGTTTCACCTTTTTATAATTCAGGTCTAAAGCCTCTAATTTCTTGGTTATTCCCGACCACATTTTGTCAATAGCCTTTAGATGTTCTTTCCATTTTGCCTTGCCATACTTTTTAATGTAGTCATTTTCTACGGCATTTTGCATAGAACCCATATCTACCTGGGTATGAACTATCGGAACGTATATCAATCTTCTCAAATTTACCCCTTATCTTCTGTCGCTATGTCATATTCGTTAATCTTATTATAGAGAGTCTTATAGTCAATAGAGAGTTTTCGTGCAGCCTTTCTCTTATTCCAGCGGGCTTCTTTCAAAGCCTTTACTATCGCCTCTTTTTCCACCTTTCCCGTAACATTTTTTACCATCTCTTTTAAGGAACCTGTCAAATGAGGGCTTGCCGCCGTTTCACTCTGGTTCCTGATGGTATTTGGCAGATGGGACAATTCAATCTCATCATCTGCCATAATAATGGCACTCTTTATAGTATTCTCTAACTCTCTCGCATTACCAGGCCACTGGTAGGTTTTAAATAACTCCATTACTTTTTTGGAGACGCCTTTTATATCCTTATCAAATTCCTTGTTGAACTTCTGCAAAAAATATTTACTCAGGATGACTACATCGTCTCCTCTCTCCCTCAGGGGAGGAAGGAATATGGAAAATACATTGAGGCGATGATACAGGTCATCCCTGAATTTCCCCTGGCGTATCGCATTCTCTAAATCTACATTTGTAGCAGCGATTACCCTGGCATTGACCTTTATTGGCTTTTTGCCGCCCAGGTGTTCTATCTCCCTTTCCTGAAGCACCCTTAAAAGTTTTACCTGTATATGGGGAGACATATTACCTATCTCATCCATGAATATGGTCCCTTCATTTGCCATTTCAAACCTGCCTAACTTTGGATAATCTGCCCCTGTAAATGCCCCTTTCTCATATCCAAACAATTCGCTCTCTACCAGGGCCTCTGGTAAGGTAGCACAATCTACAGCAACGAATGGCTTATTCGCACGTGGACTTGCATAATGGATGGCGCGGGCAACAAGTTCCTTACCTGTGCCGCTCTCTCCCCTTATCAAAACCGTTACATCGTAACCTGCTACCTTCCTTACTGAGTTGATGACCTCCTGCATCCCGAGACAGTTTCCAACTATACTGTCAATATTCCACTCCTTTTGCAGTTCTGCCTTTAGCAACCCGACCTCTAAAGATAAAGAACGGGTCTGCAGGGCATGTTCTATTATTATCTTTAGCCTGTCATTAGGGATAGGTTTGGTAAGATAGTCATATGCACCTAATTTCATTGCCTCAACTGCCGTCTTCACGGTTTCGTAGGCGGTCAGCATAATGACTAACAGGTCCTTATGTGTCGTCCGTATCTGGCTCAGTGTCTCAATCCCGTCCATCTTTGGAAGTTTTACGTCCAGAAATACAAGGTCGGGAAGGTCTTTCTGAATCCTGGTAATCCCTTCCTCTCCTGTCTTTGCCACATGGACTTCACAGTTGAAATCTTCAAGCACCCTGGAAAATATCCAGCCCATCTCAGGTTCATCGTCAATTATCAGTATCTTGCGCTTAGACATACTCCACCGGTAATCTTATTATAAACGTCGTCCCCTTATTTATGCCTCTGGCATTACTCTCTACTGAAATATGCCCTTTGTGTTCGATTACAATCCTGTGAGATATAGCCATACCTAAACCAGTCCCGTGTTTCTTTGTTGTAAAGAAGGGCTTGAATATATTATGGAGGTCTTTCTTATGTATCCCTTGCCCTGTATTGGATATTCTTGCAATCACTTCTTTTTTGACTTCGTCCACTTCGGTCATAACAGTAAGTTTCCCCCCTTTTGACATGACGTCAAGGGCGTTGGTTACTATGTTAAGAAATACCTCATCCATGTGCCCTTCGTCTATCATAACATGAGGTAATTTATCACAGTAATCTTTCACAACCGACACCTTTTGTGCCCTGCATTTAGGCTTGATAAAACTTAATGTCCTGTCTATGCACCTGTTGAGGTTATGTTTCTTTAAACTGAACTTTAATGGACGGCCAAAGGTAATCAATTCCCTGGTTATCTCATCTAATCTCTCTACCTTCTTGATGATTGCATCGGTAAATTCCCTTCTTGGGTCATTCGGCTCAAATTTACTCTCTAAATACTGAACAGACATGCCTATGATGGACAATGGATTCCTTATCTCATGGGCTACGTGAGCAGCTAACTCCCCGCTTGCTACCGCCCTTTCTCTTCTTATTAATTCATCCTGTGTATTCTTTAAATTCCTGTAAGCCTTGTTCAACGCAGAGAGAAGATTATCACTCTCTTCCTTTGCCCCCCTCAATTCTGCCTCCATCTTTCTCTCACTGCTTATGTCCCGTGAGATGCCTATAAATGCTATGAGATGTCCCCTGTCATTCTTCACCGTTGACTTTGCCAGATGGACAGGAAATTCTTCACCGTTCTTACGCACATTGAGGAGTTCCCCTTCCCATCCATCTTTTAAGGCACTGTTTATTATCTCATCATTTAATCCTGGCGGATTATTCTTTGACTGAAGGATGGTTACCTGCTCGCCTATAATCTCATTCTCAGTGTATCCGAACATCTTAAGCCCGGCTTTGTTCATGGCTATAATGTTATTATTCACGGTCGTTATGCAGATGGCATTGGGAGAATTCTGGAAGGCACTGATAAACAAACTGATATAGTCTTCTTTATTCAGTGGGTCTGGTTTTGTATCTTGTTCTTCCATTTTAAATTATTTCCTCTTAAATCTCTTTTCAAGTTCCGCCCATGTCAATCTAAAGACTGTGGGGCGGCCGTGAGGACACGTAGAAAAAGAATCCGCTGCCTTTAACTTTTCAATAAGTCCGCTTATCTCTGCCTCGTTAAGTTTATCACTTGCCTTGACTGCTGAGCGGCAGGCTGCGAGTATAATGCCCTCACTTGTCTGATTCTTTAAACTACCCGCCCCATTTTCATCATCAGTAATCTCATCCAGTATGTCTAACAGTAATTTCTTTGGGTCATGTTTTCTTAAGATAGCCGGCACGGCATTGATAATAAACGTATTTTTGCCAAAACCTTCTATCTCAAATCCGATAGAATGAAATACCTCAATGTTTGTTTCTAACATCATCGCCTCTAAGGGCGATGTCTCTAATGTTATGGGAAATAACAGCCTCTGAGACTCTATCCTGCCGGTTTCACTTTTTTTCCTGAATTCTTCAAACAGGACTCTTTCATGCGCTGCGTGCTGGTCTATTATCACTATACCGTCTGCATCATAAGTAATAAGGTACAAATCTCTTGCCTGTAGAAATATGCCCTTTAACCCTTCTTTCCCCGTGGCAGAACTTTCACCGGGATGACGATACAAATCAGTTTCAAACCCTGTCTTATCAAGATACCTGCCTATGGATTCTTTTACTGTAGGGAACGGTTTTAAACCGTTCCCTACATCAATCTCACCATATACATCTCCGGCTGGTATGCCCCCGATAGACTCTATTTTATTCAAAGCGTCCTTAACACACCGGACAAGGCTGTCATGCAGCCTCTTATCTTCTGAAAACCTGACCTCTTTTTTTGTTGGGTGGACATTAACATCTACCAGGGATGGGTCTATTTCTATGAATATTATAGCCCCTGCATAGCGGTTGGATGGCAAGAGTGTACCATACGCCTCACTTATGGCATGACTCAATACGGGGGAATGGACATGACGTTTATTTACAAAGAATACCTGGTACTTTCTATCTTTCTTATCGTATGACGGCTTTGTAATGAATCCGTGTCCTTTTATAACATCATCTTCAAAGGTAACAGGAAGCAATTCTATTGCCAGGTCATTCCCATATACCGCCCTGATGCGTTCTCTTATGTCCCCGGTAGGAACCGCAGTGAATATCCAGCGTCCATTGTGTGACAATTTAAATCCTTTTTCAGGATGGGCAAGGGATTCTATGCCTGTTATATTTGTAATATGTTTAATCTCTGACGCTATACTTTTCATAAATTTCTTACGCGCAGGTGTGTTATAAAACAGGTGCATAACCTCTACGGTTGTACCGGGCGGGCATCCAATCTCCTTGATCTTTTTATTTATTCCTCCAGCAATATCAAGACACCATCCAATCCCTTCATCTTTAGAATAACTCGTTATCTTCATGTAAGATACGCCCGCTATGCTTGCTAATGCCTCACCTCTGAACCCGAAGGTCCTGATGTTATTTAAATCGGATAATTCATGTACCTTACTGGTAGCATGCCTCTCACAAACAAGCATAAGGTCATCCTTAGGTATACCGTACCCATCATCTGAGACTCGTATAAGGCTGCTGCCGCCTTTTTCTACCTCTATAACTACCTTGCTCCCTCCTGCATCCAATGAATTTTCTATTAGTTCTTTTACGATAGACGTAGGTCTTTCTACAACCTCACCTGCGCTAATCTTATTTACCAAATCCTCTGGTAATATCCTTATCCTGCCCATAAGAGAATTCCTTACTTCCAGCCTTCCTCTTTAATTCATGCAGCCTGTTCAATGCCTCCAATGGCGTAATATTGTCCATATCAAGGTCTTTCAATTCTTCTAATAGCGTGACAGGAATGTCCCGCCTATCCTCTATTGGATAGTCCGGTTTTTCTAACCCGGTCTTTATGTCAAATATGGATGGCTCATGAATACCCTTGCCGCCTAAGCTATTTAATTCAAGATTGCTCAATATCTCCCTTGCCCTTTTGATAACAACATCCGGTAATCCTGCCAGCCGGGCAACGTGTATGCCATAACTGTGGTCAGTTCCGCCGCAGGTGAGTTTATATAGAAATATCACCTCGTCATTCCATTCTTTGACTGCTACATTATAATTCTTTATCCCTCTCCATGTCAAGCCCAATTCTGTGAGTTCATGATAATGCGTAGCAAACAAAGTCCTTGCACGGAGAGTTTTATTGGTATTTATATATTCTGCTATAGCCCACGCCAAACTCAGCCCGTCAAATGTGCTCGTCCCCCTGCCGATCTCATCCAATATTATGAGACTGCGAGGAGTGGCATTGTTTACTATATTCGCAGTCTCACTCATCTCTACCATAAAGGTGCTCATACCGCTTGCAAGGTCATCTGATGCACCAACCCGGGTAAATATCCTGTCAACGAGTCCGAGGACAGCACGTCTTGCAGGGACGAAACTCCCAATCTGTGCCATTAATACTATCAACGCCACCTGTCTTATATACGTGGATTTTCCAGCCATATTAGGTCCGGTAATAATTAAAAGCTGATTTTCATCGGTATCCAGCAGGGTATCATTGGGGACATATTTACCGCGACCCTCCTGTTCAAGAACAGGGTGCCTGCCATCCTCTATGTGTATAAGATTTCCGCCATTCACCTCGGGCATTGCGTAATCATTCCTTACCGCCGCATCTGTCAGAGATACCAGGACGTCCAACTGGGCAATCAACATGGCATTATCCAGGACGTCGTTTGAATTTTCACAGATAAGAGCCCTGAGCTTCATGAATAACTCGTATTCAAGCCCCATTATCCTCTCATCTGTGCTCAATATCTTTGCTTCATATTCGCTCAACTCAGGGGTAATGAATCGTTCTGCGTTCACCAGTGTCTGTTTACGGATATAATTGTCAGGGACGAGATGGAGGTTTGGCTTGGTTATCTCAATATAATAGCCAAAAACCTTATTGAACCTCACCTTGAGGGAACTTATACCAGTGCGCTCTATCTCCTTTTTTTGAAACTCTATTAACCATTCTTTTCCATTCGCGGCAAATTTTCTTAACTCATCCAATTCCTTATTGTACCCTGCCTTTATAAATCCTCCTTCTTTTATGGAATTTGGCGGCATATCTATTATTGCTTCATGTATGAGTGAAGTAATCCCATCCATACATTTCAACCCATCTCTTAGAGCCTTTAAATATTTCGATTCTGCATCTGCTAAAATCTCTTTGAGCCGGGGGATGAGCACGAGAGAGTCTTTTAACATTATGAGTTCCCTGCCGCCGGCACTCTGGAGGCTGAGCCTGCTTATTAGACGCTCAACGTCACAGAATTTCTTCAATTCATCCTGCAGGCGGTTTCTGATAATGCTTTTATGGAAGAGTTCATGGACGGCTTTCAGCCTGAAATTTATTCTCTCTTCATCTGTTAGAGGCTGATGCAGCCAGGCCAACAAAAGCCGCCCGCCCATGGCAGTGACTGTCCGGTCCAGAACGTTCAACAGGGTATTATCTTTTGTGTTGCCGCGCATGTTTCTGGTTAATTCCAGATTACGCCTGGAGGAACTGTCTATAACCATAAATCCTGTTACGGAATAAACTGAGAGCTTGACTATATGCGAGAGAGAATTCTTCTGCGTCGTTTTTAAGTAATGCAGCAGGGCGCCGGCTGAACCGACCCCAACCTTCAGGTCATCACATCCAAATCCTGCGAGCGTATGGACTTTAAAGTGGCTCGTCAGCGCTTGATATGCGGTATTATAGTCAAAGAGCCAATCGTCATAGAAAGTCACTGCCTTTGGCAGCCTTGTCCCAATCATTTTCATAAAGTGTTCGTCCTTCGCTAATATCTTTGGGATTAGACATTCAGCAGGATTCACTCTAACAAGTTCACTGATGAGACTTTCTATGCTGTCCAATTGCGTTAACTTAAATTCACCTGTTGATAGGTCAACTATTGCAAACCCAATCTCACCTTTAACCTCTCTGGCAATGGATACGAGGAAATTATTCTCCTTCGCTCCCAGGAGTCCGGGGCTCAGTGAGGTGCCCGGGGTAACGACGCGAACGATTTCACGCCTCACTATGCCTCGTGCCACAGCAGGGTCTTCTACCTGTTCACATATAGCCACCTTGTGCCCTGCCTTTGTCAGTCTATCTATATAGGAATCTGCCGCATGATAGGGAATCCCGGCCATCGGCACCCTCGCATCCTTCCCGCCTTCTCTGGACGTCAGGGCAATGCCAAGCAGGGATGAGGCAATCTTTGCATCCTCAAAAAACATTTCGTAGAAATCCCCTAATCTAAAAAAGAGTATGGCATCGCCATACTCTTTTTTAATGTTCATATACTGATTCATCATAGGGGTTAATTCGGTATTCATTTATTCCTCTATCTTAATAGCCTCTACAGGGCAGCCTTCAGCCGCTTCCCTGCATGCTGCCTCAGCATCAGGAGGCACTGGATTAACTTTTGCGAATGCCGTAGAATCCCGCATCTCAAATACTTCCGGACACGTCCCCACACACAATTCGCACCCTGTGCAGATATCCGGGTCAACGTAAGCCTTCATCATATCACCTCCTTAATCCAAAGTGGTTATTACAAGTTCTGGTCTGTTAATTTTAAAAAACTCTATCCCTGCCTCTTTGAATAAGTCTCTAAAAGACTGGTCTGCATAATCACCGCAAGTGATAAGTCTCTTTATTCTAACGTTGGCTAACATCTTCGCGCACAATATACACGGGGAATGTGTACAGTACACAGTGGCCCCTTCTATACTTATCCCGTGCAGCCCTGCCTGTATAATGGCATTCTGCTCAGCATGAATCGCCCTGCATATCTCATGACGGGTCCCGGAAGGTATGCCCATCTCTTCTCTTAAACATCCCAACTCAAGACAGTCCTTCGTCCCTGACGGTGCCCCATTATAACCGGTTGTCAGGATATGTTTGTCCCGCACGAGCACCGCACCTACGTGATGCCTCAGGCAGGTGGAACGCTCTGCAACGAGCAATGCCAGTTTTATAAAATACTCATCCCATGTGGGTCGTTTCATTTTATCACTTCATCTATCTTTCGATACAATTCCTCTTTCGTCCCATCATTAACGATTAGCACATCTGCCATTTTTAAGCACATCTTTAGCTGCTGGGATGCACTGTCCCTGGAATTCTCAAGTTTCTCATTCTCAATAAAGTCCTTCAGTGTCTTTGCATCACCGGCCCTGCCGCGCATAACGGCCCTTTTGAATCTTATCTCTACGGGCGCATCTATACCTACAAGTAAAAAATCAGGGAGCATCTTCAGCTCTTCTATCTCTTTTGGGTTTCTGATACTGTCTATGATAATAGACCTCCCTTTCAGATTTTCTTTTGCCATCTTTGCCAGGACCCCTGCCCCGTGCATTTTCCTCAAGGTATTTCCAAGTTCAATCAAGGTCTTTCTGGAATGGTCTAACCCAAGCCTCGTAGCCTCTTCCCTCAATATGTCAGATAGGGAGTAATATCTATACCCTTTACGCCTAAGATATTCTGCTGCATCTGTCTTGCCCGAAGCATTAGTCCCTGTAAGTCCGATTATTTTCATAAAACTAAAACTCTATAATCTCAGCTGCCATTTTCTCAGTATCAATCAATGCAACAGATGACTTCTTTTTTACCCATCCACAGCATTCCCCTGGATTGACTATCAGGCAGGAGCCGTCTCTATATATCTCAGGTATGTGCGTATGCCCATGTATTATAATGTCAAAACGCTGCTTTTTAAGGGCATGGCCAATATCTTTGAAATTATGAATGACCAATACCTTTTTGCCGTATATCTCCCATTCCTGAGGAGATTCCTTTATTCTATTATTAGACTTCTTTATAAGACCTGCCTTTTCACCATCGTTGTTTCCGAATATCCCTTTGTATGGACATTCTAAATTATCCAACAAATCCAATGAGAAAGGCGATACATAATCCCCTGCATGGATTACTAACGATACCTTCTTCCTGTTAAATATCTCAACCGCCTTCTTAATTTTCGGCAGATTATCATGTGAATCCGACATTACGCCTATCAGCATAGCAAAATGGTTTTTCTTTTCAACTCCTCTAAATATTTATAATCAGTCATGTCAAAATGTATCGGGGTTATTGATATGTAATTTTCTTTTATAGCCACGTCGTCAGCATCTCCATCATCTTCCATCTGAGCCATCTCTCCTGTAAGCCAGTAATACGTCCTTTCGCGGGGGTCCTTGCGTTTATCAAACACCTCAATGAATCTGGATTTGGACTGATGGGTAATCTTAACGCCCCTGACCTTGCCTTCCGGAACCGGCGGAACGTTTACGTTTAGCAAGGTATCCTTGGGCAGTCCTTGTCTGACAACCACACGAATGAGCCTTCTGGCAAAACTTGCTGCATACTCATAATCAGGTTTTTTATACGTAGCCAGCGATATGGCAAATGAAGGTATGCCAAGTATTCTCGCCTCTGTTGCTGCTGAGACTGTCCCGGAATATATTACGTCAGTGCCAAGATTTGGACCTAAATTTATACCTGAGATAATTATATCCGGCCTGGATTTCATAACCGCCCTTACCCCTATTTTTACGCAATCTGCAGGCGTGCCGTTTACAGCATATCCGTAAAAAGACCTGTTACGCATTATCTCCTTTACCCTTAAGGGCTGCGAAAGCGTTATGGCATGGCCTACCGCACTCTGTTCTGCATCAGGTGCCACTATGGTAACATCCCCTAACTTCTTTGCCTCGCGGTAAAGGCTGTATAAGCCTTCAGAATTTATACCGTCATCGTTGGTTAGCAGTATTTTCATCGTTTAGAATTTATAAACTTCAATATCTCATCCTTAACAATCTCTCTGTCATAGTCAACAGTTACAACATGGTAAGAATTGTCAAGATACACAAGCCTTTTGTCCTGAGAGCCAAGTAAATTATATATTACTTCAACATTTTTAGGAGGGACAATGTGGTCCACCCTCGCATGGACAAGTAGGACAGGCATCTTTATCCGGGGTAGTTTCACCTTTAAATCAGCCAGAGACGTTAGTAGTTCCTCCACACACCTCATAGGCACCCTTTTGTATGAGAATACTTCTTTCCTTTTTGAAACGTCCTTTAAATCAGGCGGGCCTCCCCTGGGATATTTAAGTATATAACGCAGGATAGGAAGGAATTTTATGCGCCAATCGTTAATGAAGAGAGGCGCAGCCAGAGATACAACCCCTGAAAAACCATTTTCTGCTGCCATAGAAAGTCCTATGGCCCCGCCCATGGAAAGTCCAATTACAAATACATTATCACACATATGCTTTAATCTGTAAAAGGCCTCCTCCGATGTCCTATGCCAATCTGTCCATCCGGTCCTGCCCATATCATAATAAGATGTTCCGTGTCCGGGCAAGAGGGGCGCAATGACCGTATAATTATTCTCAGCAAGTCTCTCTCCAAGCCATCGTAATTCAAGGGGGCTCCCTCCAAAACCATGGATGAGTAAACACCCTGTCTTCCCTCTTTTAAATTCAAATCCTTCTATCTTTGTCATTTTAAATTACATTGACTTTAACTTTTCCAATATCTCTTCTGCCACAAATATGGGAGCGCCTACACGGACAGCCAATGCCACAGCATCGCTCGGCCTGGCATCTATCTTGTGTGTTTTCCCATCATCTTCCATGCTGAGGACAAGTTTTGCATAAAATATATTATCCACAAGTTTATCTACTATGACCTTTTCTATTTTGCCGCCTAATAGATGTATGGTGTTTATCAAAAGGTCATGTGTAAGGGGCCTGGGATGCTGACTACTCATTATCTTTGCTTTTATTGCATTTGCCTCATTTGCTCCTATAATAATCGGCAATATCCTCTCCCCGTTCTTCTCCTTAAGTGAGATAACCTGTTCAGCCCTATTTTCATCTATCCTTATACGGAATAATCCCATCTCAAGAAAATTATTCATTACGCATCATATCCTGATCGCTTTTAACCTGCCAATCGCCTCCTTAATCCTCTCTTTAGAAACAGTCAATGCCATCCTTATATAACCTTCCCCGTTCTTTCCAAAACCCACGCCAGGCGTCACGATTAGATTTGCCTTTTCCAGAAGGAGTTTGGAAAAACTCGCAGACGTCCATCCTGACGGCACGCTAAACCATACATAAAACGTCGCCTTAGGCTTTGTTACTTTCCATCCTAATGAATTCAATCCGTCCACTAATACATCCCTTCTCTCCTGATACATAGAAGATAATTGACCCAGTAGTTCACCGGATGAATTATTCAAAGCCGCTATACCTGCGCACTGAATCGCCTGAAATATACCTGAGTCAATATTGGATTTCACGCTCGCCAGCGCCCCTATCACCTGGGCATTACCGCATGCAAAACCTATCCTCCAGCCAGTCATGTTGAATGTCTTTGACAATGAATGAAATTCTATGCCAACCTCTTTTGCCCCCTCTATCTCCAGAAAACTTACAGGCTTATACCCATCATAAGAAATTTCTGAATAGGCGGCATCATGGCATACTATTATGTTGTTATTAAAAGCGAAATCCACAACATTCTCAAAAAATTCCCTGTCTGCCACTGCGGCCGTAGGGTTATTGGGATAATTCAAGAATATAAGCCTTGCCTTCCTGGCAATCTCAGGCTCTATCTCCTCCAGGTCCGGTAAAAAACCATTCTTCTCCAATAGCGGCATAAGATAAGGCTCACCCCCTGCAAAGATGGTCCCTGATTTGTACGGGGGATAACAAGGGTCAGGCACAAGGACTATCTCTCCTTGATTTACGAATGCGAGAGGTAAGTGGGCTATACCCTCTTTAGACCCGATTAAGGGGAGAATCTCTGTGCCAGGGTCAAGTTGGACATTGAATCTGTTCTTATACCATCGTGCTATAGATTCTCTCAATTCAGGCATACCGCTATCCAGGGCATAACGGTGATTCCGCGGCTCCTGTATAGCCCTACCCATCTCTTTTATTATATGAGGGAAGGTAGGCATGTCAGGGTCGCCAACTCCAAGGTCAATAACGTCCTTCCCTTCCTGAATGGATTTTCTCTTTGCCTTGTCTATCTCGGCAAATAGATAGGGTGGAAGTTTATTTAATCTTTCAGCCCTCTCAATCAATATCCCCATAGAACGTCCTCCATGCTATATAAACGAGGGGGCTTGCCGAATACAAACTTTGCTCCCCTCAATGCCCCTCTGGCAAATGCGTCCCTGGAATGTGCCCTGTGAACTATCTCAATGCGTTCTCCATTCCCGCAAAATGTTACCGTATGTTCCCCTACTATATCACCTGCCCTCACCGCGTGTACCCCTATCTCTTCATCGCTCCTCTGTCCTGTCATGCCTTTTCTACCATAGACTCCTACCTTATCTAAATCCCTGCCTAATGCATGGGCTATCTCCTCTGCGAGCTTTTTTGCCGTCCCGCTCGGGGCGTCCTTCTTGAACCTATGGTGCGCCTCTACTATCTCAACATCATATCCTTTGCCCAGACCCTTTGCCACCTCGCCTACGAGCCTGAAGAGCATGTTTACGCCTATGCTCATGTTAGGAGCCATAACGATAGGGATAGAACTGCCCGCCTTATCAACGGTTTTTAATTCATCCTGATTTAATCCTGTGGTGCCAATCACCATAGCTTTTTTAGCCTTTTCCGCAATATTCAAATGACGCATTGTCCCATCCGGCGTAGTAAATTCTATAAGCACGTCTATATCCCCAATGACTTTTTTCAGGTCATCAGTTATTGGAATAAGTTTCCTGCCCAATCCAAGCATCTCCCCTGCATCCTTGCCTATAGAAGGATGTCCCTCTAATTCCAATGCCCCTCCTATAGTCAGGTCTTTATCCTCTGCGGCACATGATAAGAGCCTCATTCCCATCCTTCCGCATGCACCGCTTACCCCAATCCTTATCATAACATTCTCCCCTCATAAACTATTTTCGCCCCGCCTTCAAGATAGACCTCATTGACTTCCTTGCCGGAAATATAAAAATATACTTTTAACGTCTCCTGCCCCCTGGTTATAACTTCTACAGGCGGCTTTACCCCTTTTATCATGGAAGCGATAATGCTGGATGCAGTTGCGCCTGTTCCACAGGCAAGTGTTTCATCTTCCACTCCTCTCTCGTAGGTCCTGACCTTTATCTTGCTACTGGAAATGACTTCTACAAAATTCACATTTGTCCCGGAAGGTGAAAATTCCTTATGGTATCTTATAATAGCGCCAAATTTTCTAACATCTGCCTTATCCACATCCTTTTCAAATCTGACAACGTGCGGCACACCGGTATTTATATAACTTACCTCATACCTCATGCCTCCCATATCCAGATTAAACATTAGCCTCAAATCCTTTGGAAAGGACATCTGGAGTCGGACACTATTCCCCATCACCTCTGCATTTAATAAGCCGGAGCGTGTGTCTATCTTCATTTTCCTGCCTGCGATACCCATCTTGCAGGCAAATAAGGCGATGCATCTGGCGCCATTCCCGCACATGTCAACCTCACTGCCGTCCGGATTAAATATCCTCATCTTAAAGTCACCCGTTTTAGAATCCTCAAGGAGAAGCATGCCATCAGCACCGATGGAATTTTTTCTATGGCAAATCTCTTCGGCAAGACGGGACAGATTGTTATGGTGAGGCATCTTCCTGTTATCTATAACGACAAAATCGTTCCCACTACCAACTACTTTAGTAAAATGTATATTTTTCATAGAAAACTTCTTCGCCTTTCAATATCAACTGCCATCCTTATCGCCTCCTCCATTGAGGATGCATCAGCGAGCCCTTTGCCTGCTATGTCAAATCCTGTCCCATGGTCAGGAGACGTGCGGACAAAAGGCAGTCCCAGTGTTACGTTTACCCCTTTTTCAAAGGCAATCATCTTAAGCGGCGCCAGTCCCTGGTCATGATACATCGCTACAACAGCGTCATATTCCTTCTTGACATACGCCTTATGAAATATAATATCTGCACTGACAGGACCATGGACTCTTACCCCTTCTCCAGATGCCCTGAATACCGCTGGCTTTATAATCCTTTCCTCCTCATCCCCAAATACCCCGCCATCACCACAGTGCGGGTTAAGGCTGCACACCCCTATTCTCGGCATGGCCAATCCAAAATATTCTACCAGAGCCTCGTTGGTCAATTTGATAATCTTATAAATCCTTGACTCGTTTATAGCCCTGGAGACCTTTCTCAGGGGTAGATGGGTAGTAACCAAAACCACCCTTAAATCTCCACCAACGAGCATCATGCCAAAATCCCTAATATTTGTCAGGCGGGCTAAATACTCTGTATGACCCGGGTAACGAAACCCAGCCTGATTTATTGCCTCTTTACTTATAGGGGCAGTCACCAATACGTCTGCAATTCCCTTTCTTATCAGGGCTACACCTTTATCAACATACTGGATAGATGCCAGACCACATAGACTATCAATCTTGCCATATTGCCATATTCCAGCCGGCGTTTTAATGTCAAGCAATGTTACGGGATGTCCTGACATATCAATCTCATCGTCTCCTGTCACCCTATGCATAGATGGAACAGCCGTAGCGATAAGAGAACCCGCCTTATCAAGAACATCCCTACTGCCTATTATCAAAAAAGAACCGAGGTTTTGTATATGGCTATTTGACAGGGCCTTCAATACCACCTCAGTCCCTATGCCGGACGGGTCACCTATTGTAATGGCAACCTTAATTGATTGAGATATACGACTCATCCTTAATCTTATCTATCCATTCATGGAGTGACTTTTGAACTTTAGAGTTAAATATTATATTCCGGATCTTTGTCTCCACCTCAGAGAATTCTTTTACCCCTTCTGTTTTTTTATCCACTACCTTAAAGATACAATACCCCGGATTAATAAGAATGGGTTCACTTGATACCTCACCAATTCCCATATTGAATACCGCCTCTTCTACCTCATGATTAAGCTCGCCATTTTTAACAAAATTATCAGACCCTGTGAGTATTATGCATGGGTCATCTGTCCGCTCATCCGCTATTTTATCAAAATCCTTGCCTGATTTTATCTCGTCTATCAATAACCATGCCAGCCTCATGGCTTCATCTTCCTGTCCTTCTTCTGATTGGACAATGAGTCCCTTTATTTTAACGCCGCCCGGCTCTTTGAAATTATTCGGATGAGCATGGTAATAGTCAACGATTTCGGTCGGACTTACGGTTATTTTAGACATTACTTCCCTCTCAAATAGTTTCCTCATCATGAGCTGGTCCCTGTATCTTGATTCCAATTTCTTTTTTGTAAGGTTCTCTTTCTCTAATGTGTCAAGGAATTCCTCCTCTGACGAGAATTTGGACTTAACCCTTTCCATGCGCTCCTGAACTTCCTTTTCTGGCACCTCAATCTTTTCACTTTTAGCCTTCTGAAGGACGAGCTTATCTTCCACCAATTGCTTCAGGATGTTCCTGCGAGCCTCCTCCATCTTCTCTGCCAATTCCGCACCCTTATACGTGCCTTTATACTCAATGTATAAAGAAGCGAGGACGCTGTCAATCTCAGCCTGGGAAATAATCTCATCGTTGACTATCGCCACTGTCTTGTCAATTACCTGGGAATAACCGATACCAAATGATGCCATGGCAACTGCTATTATAAAAATAGAGACATATATACCCTTCATGGCCATACGTGCTCCCCGCCTATACTGCAAACCGACCTATCAGGTCCATTTGCATCTTCATTTACCAGGGTATAATTACCGCCGCTTGGGCAACCTGGCACAACGTCTATATAGCCCCAGTCTCTTAGATGTGTCGTTGTATAACTACTCCAAGTCAGGTTTTTATTATTCTTAATCTCATATATTAACATGGCGTTGGCTATGACCTTTATATTCCATTTACACACCTTTATGTTTGCATCATTCCTGACGTCCTCAAGTCTCGGCAAAATCAAGGCAAGGAGGACTCCTATAATGGCAATGACTACTATCAACTCCACCAAGGTGAACCCCGTTA
>CAYVEO010000032.1:23908-31474 GCA_964449965.1 uncultured Planctomycetia bacterium | reverse complement strand
TTCTAAGTAGAATTCTATCGCGCCAAACATCGCACCATGGTCTGTCATAGCCACAGCAGGCATTTTGTATTTAGACGCTAATTCTATAAGGCCAGATAAAGGTGAGGCACCATCAAGCAGGCTATACTGCGTATGAACATGGAGATGGACAAAATCCGAATGAATCATTACTCCCACTCTATCGTAGAAGGCGGCTTGGAACTTATATCAAAAACCACCCTGTTTACTCCCTGGACTTCGTTTATAATACTGTTGGAAATCTCCTCCAACACCTCATATGGAAGGCGTGCCCAGTCAGCAGTCATGCCGTCGGAACTCGTCACAGCCCTTAATGCTATGACGTTCTCATACGTCCTCTCATCACCCATTACCCCGACTGTCTTGACAGGCAAAAGCACGGCAAAGGACTGCCATACCTTATTATAATATCCTGATTTTGTTATAATCTTGAGCACCCTTTCATCTGCTTCTTTCAATATATTTAAACGTTCACGTGTCACCTCACCGATAACCCTCACTGCAAGACCCGGACCGGGAAACGGCTGTCTTAAGATAATCTCATCAGGAAGCCCAAGTTCTTTACCCAGTACCCTGACCTCATCCTTAAATAACTCCCTTAACGGCTCAATCAATTCCAGCCCCATCTCACGAGGCAGCCCGCCTACGTTATGGTGAGTCTTTATTATGCTCGTTGGTCCCCCAAAGGCAGAGGTGCTCTCTATCACATCCGGATAGAGCGTCCCCTGAACAAGGAATTTGATTCCGCCGAGCTTACCTGCCTCATCTTCAAAGACCCTTATAAACTCATTCCCGATAATTTTTCTCTTATCTTCAGGGTCCTCTACGCCCCTCAGTTTGGAGAGAAATCTATCCTCAGCATGGACGTAATGAAGGTCCATATGAAAGTGTTCACCGAACGTCTTTCGGACCTCATCAGCCTCAGATTTTCTCAGGAGTCCATTATTTACAAATATACAACTCAACTGCCTGCCTATTGCCTTGTTAACAAGTACTGCCGCTACAGAAGAATCCACACCGCCGCTTAAGCCGCATACGACCTTATCTGGACCGACCTTCTCTTTTATTCTATCCACAGATTCCTGCAGGAATGATTTCATGGTCCAGTTCCCTGAACATTTGCATATATCATAGAGAAAATTCTTGAGGATTTCTTTGCCCATCTGGGTATGGGCCACCTCAGGATGGAACTGTAACCCATAGAATCTCCTTGAACTATCAGCCATCGCGGCAATTTCAGAATTGGAAGTCCGTGCGATTATCTTAAAGCCATGGGGCAGTCTTGATACGTGGTCCCCGTGGCTCATCCAGCATATAGAGGATTTGGGCATGCCTTTAAATATATCCTGAGCATCTGGGACAATCAACTCTGCCTTGCCATATTCCCGTGAAGACGCCCTGACAACTTCTCCCCCCAATTGCTTAGCCGCCAGTTGCATCCCGTAACATATTCCGAGGATTGGCATACCAAGCGTCCAGAGCCCTTTATCGCATACAGGTGCATTCTCCATATACACACTGGCAGGACCTCCAGAGAATATCATCCCGCGAGGCGATAACTTCACGACCTCATCCATCGTGATATTATGAGGGACTATCTTACAATATATATTCTGCTCCCTAACACGCCTTGCAATCAACTGATTATACTGCGACCCAAAATCAAGTATAAGGATAATCTCGTTACTCATATAGGTTTATCTTAACACGATATCGGGCATTTGGCAAGAAAAAAAGAAAAACAACTTAATTGGATTTTGTGAAGGATATAACAGGCTTTAATACTGCCCGCACAAATTTCTTAAGATATTCTCTTTCAGAAATAAACCTTGCCACTGGCGGGCTGATTTTATAGTATGTCTTAACAAACATCCTGCCAGGCAGGTTTGTCATAAGATACCTATCCCTGAAACTGCAGAGGCCCTTCACCTCATCACACATAGGCGTCCCATAAGCAGCAGTAGCAATAAAACATCCCCCACCGCCTCCTCCGCCGCCGCCACTTGAAGAAGATAATGCAGTGACGCTTATAGAGACTGTATCAGATTTGGTAGTACTGCTTGAATTATCAAGGACAGTAAATGTCGCTGTGAAATCACCACTTGTCGCATAGGTATAAGAAGGACTCATACTTGTGCTCGTTGCACCATCACCATAATCCCATGTGTAGGTATAATTACCGCTCCCCCCTGTGACTGTCCCTGTAAAATTAACAAGTAATGGGGCAGTTCCGCTATTTGGAGTGACATTGGCATAGGCTATAAGTCCGCCTGAGGTAGTTACATTCACCTGGCTCGTTGCTGTCTTACCTGAATAGGTAACTGTAAGGGTGACTGTATAGGTAATCCCTGATGTGTTAAATTTAATCCCTACGTCTTTCTGACTCAAACTGCCTGAGGTAACAGTATAGTCACTGCCGCCTGATACTGCCCATGAGAATGTTGAAGAAGAACTCACGTCAGAACCAGAGTACTCAGCCTTACCTGTAAAACTTACTGTAAGAGGTGCAGAACCAACTGCCGGGGATGGATTGGTAGTTACACTTGCAACTAAACCAGTAACCGTTACCGTAACTGTGTTTGAACCCCTGTTGTCCTTGGTATCATTGACTGTTAAAGTAACAACATAGGTCCCTGCAGAAGTATAGGTATATGTTGGATTCTGTTGTGTGCTATCAACCTGTATACCATCAGCTGAATTAAAATCCCATGAATAAGAATATGGAGAAGTTCCACCTGATACAGAGCCAGCAGTGAATGCCACTGTAAGTGGTGCATCTCCTGTAGAAGGTGTTGCAGTAGGGGCACCGACTGTAAGGCCTGAAGCCGCACCAGTCTTTAACCAATTGATGGTCTTCCACATCATCATATTTCTGCCATTATTGGGATGAGAAGCATTGTCTATTCCTTCAAACCCGAATCCCAAATATACTACCCTGTATGTTCCTGTATCTGCCTTTATACCTGCTATACCGGCAGGGACATTACCTGCTCCGCCAGTTTCATCATAGGTCAGGATACTACCTATAGTGGAACCTGACTCTGCCCGCGGACTTATCTCATCCGGGCCACCATTTGGGTCACTCTGATTATTGGCACCATTACCACCCTCAATATTCAGGTTCCATATCTGGTCAGTTATAGTATCCTGGTAAACCCCATCTATATTGTAAAGTAGGATATTGCTCTTTACATAGTCTGCCTTTAGATAACCTGTGTAAAAAGAATTAGACTCTGCCCCATTGGCAGTCAGGTCAAATCCGATATCCTGCCCAGTGATAAATAACCTTCCACCACTTGAGAGGAATTGTATAAGATAATTCTGGTCATCGTCAGTTGTGTTAGGTTTGTCCACGATAGTGGTAAGGTCATCGTCTCCTGCAAACCAGACGACCGCCTTTCCTTCACCCATATATTGTTTTAAAACCTCTAAGGTAATCTCTCCATGCCTCCCGTTGGTATCTAACTCACCTTTACTTCCAGTATCTCCAATCCTCCTGTTTCTACCTTCATCGTTCTCCACATGCCAGACGTCATAGTTGTAATCCACCCCACTTGGTGGTGTATAAGTACTAGAATCATTCTTAATATTATCTAATGTCTGTGTATACAAATCTACCCAATTATTGTTTGTATAGTCAAGGTTACCACCAGCGTCAAGAATACCCCCTCCGCTGGATTTATGGTACCTATCTATCAGCCTACAATAGTCCCGCTGGTCATCGTGGACTACCAGTATCTTCTTTGGATTCTGATATAATGATGAGGCTGAATCCAATGGTTTAAATTTGTTTATGCATTCTATATATATCCGGTTCTCTTTTGTATATACGGTTGTAGGAGATGCCTTTTCTCTTGCTGCTACCCGGACCATATATACTGAGGGACCATTACGCCCGTCTGCATTGGAGTTGGTATAAGTATCACCTGTGGATTTGTCATCATTGCGCCCATTATCAACATCATCAAAGGTGAAATCATAAAAGCCGGAACTGAGCAGTAAGGTTTTAGCATCGGTTTCTTTATATCTGGGGTCTATGAGTTTTATTTCATAGGTATCAGTGTTACCACCGCTTATATTTACACGAACAGTAGAAACACCGCCCTGACTCACCTCGTAGACAGGCATATCATAACTATTGTAACCCGGGACATCAGTTCTCTGTCTTGGTCCGCCTGTTGTCCCGGGTGTGGCAACTGACACTGTAGGGGTGCTATTCTCAGTTGTAGACGCCCATTTTACCTGGGTAGGGATATAAAGGGCAGGGTCACCTAATAGAGTGAAACCATATAAGGCCTTCTCATTCCAGTCCCCATCTAATACCGCACCATTAGTGCCATTCTTTGCCTCCCAGTATTCTACAAAATCCTGGATAGCCCTTGTATATATATTGGCTATTAAGTTACCACCTTGATGATATTCCCTGAATACAAAGTGTAAAGGAAGCGGCATATACTTCTCATAACTGTCCCTGTTCATACGGAGTATACCCTGGTTTGTAGCAACTCCTGCAGTCGTTGAGTATGTAAATCCGGTTTCAATAGTCCTTGAAAAACCGATGTAGGAAATACCACCCCCCAACTTCTTTGGGTTAGACATATCATGGTTGAGCAATGCAGCCTCACCAAATGATTCAGCACCAGAGCTAAACGGATTTGTCTCAAAGTTACCATTATAAGGAGCGATAGAGACGATGATTGGTATCCTCGTATCAGCCGATTGATAAGTTAGAATGTTACTTGTAGTTATCTTACCACCAGGGCTGGAGAATGCAGTTCCTATCTCATCTGTCGCCCTGCCAAACAGGTATACCCAGCCAATACCCTGTTGTCCGCCTTCTTCATCTCCTACAGGATATGAACTACCCCTTCTGCCCAATAAGTCACCTATTTCGCTGACTGTAAATTGATACTCGGGGTTTGTTGCTGTATCTTCCAAGAAGTTATTGGTTTCAAAATGCTTGAATATATTCATCCCGCTAAGATAGGACCTGTCATCTCCACGTGGATTGTCCGAACTCCTCGTATCATCTGTATTGAGTATCTCAAGAAGTGCCATCTCCCCCTCATATCTCCAGTTGTCGTAATAGTCACCTCCGCACAAGGCAATATTCTTAAACCAGTCTGTATTGTCGTCAGAAGGTTTATCCCTGGTACTATTCTCCCAATAATGCCACCAATTCTCAATCTTGCCACCTGTGAACCCGTTAGAGGTACCTCTGTTGTACCCATCGCCGCATAACCTTTCTGCCTCATCCCTATTCCTGTCTAAGATTTCGTATGTGTCAAACGTATCTGTATTAGCATTCGTCTTGGCAGTTACCAGAAGCCCGCTTACTGTGATGGTATTTACGGTATTGCTCTTTATCGTATATACACTACCCCAGTTTCTTCCAGAGGTAATGTGTAGATACCTTCCGGTGAATATATTTGGCACAAATGGTGAGGATGTCTCAGTCCTGCCATTATCAGTAATAGTTGAAGTGACTGCCGTTGTATCTTCACTAACAGAATCTATAGTCTCTGATAGAATACGGTGGTATATGTAATAATTCTTTCCTGTTGTAACCTGTGGTGAATAGAATGACCTCTTTTCATATATGGTATATGTCACACCTATCAATCCACCTGCAAGAGGGGAACCAGAAGGTATGTAACCTGTAAAGTCAGGTGCCCCGTCTACAACAGTCAGGGTCAGGGTATCACTGTCATTACTGGATATCTTGTATACGGCCTTGTAGAGGGCGTGGGTTGAGGCAAGACCTGTAAGGACCATGTATCTATTCTGATGCACGTTACTCGTCCAACTCTTACTTGAGTCATCTATAGAGGTGAGTCCGTTATTCGTAATAGTTCCTGTATCAACTGAACTCCCAAAATACCTTTCTTCACCTGACGGGTTATTTGACACAATCCTGTAGGCATTTGTCGTGCCCTGGTCGTCTATCTTGAATATCTCACCACGGTCAAATACTAAGTCACCATCTACATCTATAAATACTACACAATCATCCAAAAACTTATTCGTAGAAGATGACCTCCACCACCATGTCTTTGTATTATCTTCTATATATGTCCATGGACCTGTGGCAGGTGAACTTTCAACTGCCGTTACAGTGCCAGCACCAATATAGCCGTTCACATCCTGGGCCGATAGCCTTCCCACGCTATAGGCTGGTATAAGGTTCTTTAACCCGCTCTTTGTGTATGTATTTAAAGAATAGAAAAAGTCAGTAGGTTTCCATACCCAGGTAGTAGCACCGGTAAGAGTCTCCCCTGATGGAAATTTGACGTAATAACTTGGCGGTACCTCCATATTATTACCTAAAAGGACGATATATAACAGGTCGTCTTTATCAAAATAGTCATCATTATCACCTAACTCCTGGATATAGCCGAGTATTTTTAACGCCAGGGTATAGTTGTAATATTCTTTGCCATCACCTGCATAGTCATACATGACATCAGTCCCTGCACTGCTAAACCCACCATGGGTTGTGAGTGTATCTGGCGGACCTGCTTGTAGTATAGCATAATCAGTAAGGTTTGGACCTACCAGCGTATATATGCTTTCTACCGATATTAAATCGGTCCCTATCAATTGGTATGTCTCATGGAAACTCTGCAGTGACCTGGCAGCCCTTGAATACTTCCGTGGATAGATAATGAGACACTCCCTTTTAAGGTTAGAGAATGTAAATCCGTTTGTCAACGTGCTTGAGGTATTATCAGGGTTAGTAACTATTACATCTACTATTCCTGCTGGATGTGCCGGAGTTACACATGTAAGTTTGCTTGAACTTACAAAAGTGGAAGAAACTCTATAAGTAGGCGCTACGCCAAACGTAACAGTTGCACCGTTTGCAAAATCAATCCCATTTATCGTTACTGTAGTCCCTCCGGAAGTAGTGCCAGATGGAGGTTCAACACTCGTTACAGAGATAACGCCATAGGCACAAGTAGCATGGAATAAGAGATATACCAGACATATTAGTAATGGACATCTACGAAACATGTTTCCTCACCTCACTCCCTCACCTTACATAGTGAGATTAAAGGCTTCAATGCGGCCCTGACAATGGATTTTAGCGCCTGTTTTTTTTCCACTTCACGAGCTACCATAGGCCCTATCTTATAGTAAATAGAGACTAACCTCCTGCCAAATGTAGTATTAAGCAAGCATTCATCTCTAAACCTTGACAATACCTGAACCTCTTCTGCCATAGGCGTTCCAAACGCGCTCGTTGCAACAAAACACCCGCTTCCGGCTGATGAGCCAAATGCTGAAAGTGCCAATGGTGCCGCGCTCGCCTCATTAGAATTGTCACTCTCATTCTGCAGATTGGTCTCATCCACTGCAGTTACTACGTAAAAATATGTCTGACCTGATACAACGTCAGTATCCTTATAACTATTCGCACTAGTCCAGCCGCTGCTATTCAGGACCTGATACGAACCAGATGACGACGTCCTGCGGCGGATATAATATCCTTCCACATCTGTCTCAGGGTTCTTCGTCCAGTTTAGCGTTACAGACCCTTCACCTGCA
>CAYVEO010000032.1:0-23897 GCA_964449965.1 uncultured Planctomycetia bacterium | reverse complement strand
GTAGCGACCAAATCAGTAGGGGCAAATGGTCTCTGCCTGTCAGATTCCAGCTGTACGCCATCAAGCCAGTCAATCACCCTCTTCATAAGGGTGTTTCTATTATTTGGGTCAGTATCATTAACAACAACCTCAAACGGAAATACAAAGAATACGACTGCATAATGGCTTGCATGTCTCAATGCAGCATTATTGATTTCCTTGACATTATCTGTATTGAATATGGCTATACTGTCAGTCTCAGGCGTAATCTCATCTGCCCAGTTACCAAATGAGGCATTATCTACAGAGAGAATCATGCCATCAGTAATTGGGTCACCCGGAATACCTGTTATAACAGAATACCCTTCAGAACTTGAGCTGCTGCTTCCAGCAACATCCTGTTCATATCTTCGTATCTTTAGATACCCCCTGACAAAGTTCACATTCTCCTTAATAAAGGCTGTATCGCTCTTTACTGCAGTCGCCCGCTGTAGGTCATACAGGACATCCTGACTTGCCAGGAATAATCTCCCACCATCTTCCAGATACTCCATTATACTGATTTTATCCCTTGAAGAAATGGTGCGGTCATCTGTCAGTGACCCTTCATCGCTAAATCCAAAGTCTAATCCTGTACTCCAGATGACTATCTTATAAGGCGCCATGTCTGATTCCCTCGGACCCTGGTCACTATGGTCATTGAACGCATCCCATATATCATATACAAAGTTATTCGCATCCAATGCTGTCTTGAAAAAGGTCTCAAAAGAGCCGCCGCCATCGTCATCAACGAGCAAAATAAACTTCCCAATATACAGACTAAAATGAAGCCCTGTCGTATAGACATTGGCGCCGGAATTGTATTGGGCAGTCACATTTATAGTCCAATCTATCCTTTCACGGCTGGAGGCGCCGGAACTCACATCAAATACAAACGGGTCACTTGAATTATTCCCGGTCTGCCCGCCGGATATACTGCCGAAACTGGCACTGCTGTCACTAATAGTTATGTTGGAATTAGTAGTAGTAAGCGTTCCCGTAACAGATGTGGCATTTACCCACTCGTTTTTCAGATATACTGTTAATTTTATTTGCTCACCCGGATCTATAATTCCGTCCCCATCATTGGCAGAACTAATCGTAGTGCTGTCATCAATGATACTCCTGTCAAATATTATACGCGGAGAACCGGATGTGGTAAGCGCCAGATACGCATTGATTCTGCCATCCCCGATAAAATTGTCATCGCCTGGGTATGTAGACGAATTGATGTCCTCCGCAGTAAACCGAACCTGTCCCATCACTTCTCCATTGGTCATCGCGAAATTTGAAGAATTTTTTGCCAGGATTAAACCTGCTACTCCTGCCACGTGCGGTGTAGCCATAGACGTCCCGGTAAGTGAGTCATAGTTTTTACTATAGCCAAATAAAGATAATGTAGTATCATAAGTAGGAAGTGTTGAATATATATCTACCCCTGGTGCAGCACAGTCCACAGCCTTGCCATTATTTGAGAAGGTAGCCCTGTTATCATTTCTATCAGTAGCAGCCACACCCATACCATAATCATCATAGGCTGCAGGGTATAATACCTCTCCTCCATCATTCCCAGCCGCAGAGACTACCACTATATTATTATCAAAGGCATACTTCATAGCTGCTTCCACAGTTATACTGGCAAAAGAGCCGCCCAGACTCATATTAATCACTCCACGTGCACCAGTCGTAGACTTTATATTATCAGTAGCATAGATAATACCAGACGCTACGCCTGCCCATGTCCCAGACCCATCTGAGCCCAGGACCTTAACCGGCATTATCTTACACCCTTTTTCTGAAATGCCCCAGCCGCCTGCTACACCACTGACACCTACTGCATTATTCGTCTCTGCCGATGCAATCCCTGCTACGTGTGTCCCATGACCATAATCGTCACTTGTGAGATTGTTATCATCTACAAAGTTCCAGCCATAGATATCATCTATATAGCCATTGCTATCATCATCTACATTGTCCCCGAAATCATCATTATTAGTCCATAGGTTACCATCTAAGTCGCTATGATAAAGGTCAACCCCTGTATCTATTATAGCAATAATGACGTTCTGACTCCCCCTTGTAATATCCCATGCTCCCTGGGTCGTCCCTGGTTCACGGGCATCTATGTCAGCATCCACCTTGCCGCTTTTTGACCCATCATTGTATAGCCCCCATTGGAGAGAGAATGATGGGTCATTAGGAGTATAGGTAGTTGTAAGGACATGGACATAGGCGTTCGGCTCGGCATATTCTACATCTGGGTCGGTCTTATATTGTCTCAATGTATCTTTGTATTTAGCAGGGTCAGTTATCTTTATGACCTGGACACCTAACCCCGGGATAGTTGCTGTTCTTGTTACACCAAATCCCTTTTCAATAGCCTTCTGTGTCGCGGATAAAACCCCTGCCTTGTATTTCACTAATATTTCATCTGAGACGTATCCCTCCTTGAAGTCAGTACCTGTAATTGCCCATGATAAGACTGAATGACCAAATACCATTAATATTGAAATTAAAATCATTAAATTGCTATTACATCTTTTCATATCTATTTCACCTCATATATATTGAAGAACCTGTTTCTATATGCCAATAAGAAATGCTTTAAATCCGGCGGGTTAGTAGTTCCTTTTATCTCACCTGTCCATCTATTCCCCCCGAACTCAAACCCAAATCCTGTCTGTGCATCGCCTATAAGTTCTAATTTATACCCGACTGCATCTGTATCTTTGTGGACATTATTGGTTATATAACTCCAGCTTGATGGCCCTTTATTGGAATAGGTGCCGATTGGATATACGAAATATCTTACTCCCCATTCTCTGCATAGTCCATAAAGATTCTCTTCATCCCTGACAAAGAGGCTCTCTGCCCATCTTCTGGTCTTATCACGAATATCTTTTGACTCTAACTTTGCATGCAAAACAACCGTCCTGCCTGTATATGCGAGAATCTCAGGTGAGGAACGCGGAGGTGCTAATATCACGTCTTCCATCTTTGTATTCTTGCTTATCCATCCTAAGACATCTAAAGTATAAATGCCTTCACGGACGTCTATAGTCCCTATGGAAGCCTTGGCAGTTTCTGCCATGAGGGCGAGCAGGATAAAAGAGATTGAAACGACCCTTATCCACTGCTCTTTGACAGGCGGGACGCCTGTCCTACCGGTAGGTGGGACATCCGCCCTGGCGGACGGGACTCCCGTCCTACCGACAAAGCCTGTCCTGCATATCAATCCGCCTGCAAAGATACTCAGGAAAAATGCGAGGAATACCATCAGCCTGTTTATAAATAGATATAGAATAAATGACATAATCAGAAAGTAGATTAAAAGCCCAGCCTTTTCATCCCATCCCTCACGTATTATCTTTTTTATCATAAAGAATATCGGGACCAAAGCCACTAAAAAAGGAACTGTCCAATCATATAATGCGTCTCTCAAGGCGGGTGCACCGTGAGACGCCTCCCATAGGAGTTTTGCATCAAAAGGAACTCTTGATGGGTCAATAGGATTCATTCCTAAATACCTCAATTGATAAATACCCATTGAATATACATGTGAATATACCTCAGCGTCTTTCTGGTATGAAGAGGTTAGGAGTATTAATACTAAAAACGTAATGAGGAACGAACCTGCATATCTTAAATTAAGCCGACCAAGGTCGGCAACTACAAAATTATTGAAATTCCTGAACACTAAATTAATCTTACTACGTTCGCTCCTGATGACAGACGGGACGCCCGTCCTACTTGTACATCGGTTTAAAATCCAGCCCCCAACAATGGCATATCCAATCAGCATAGGGTATGATATTAAAAATGAGTTTGCCGCAAGGTATGGGACAAAAATGCCGCTTGCCAACCCGAAGGCAAGTAATATAGAAAAAGCCTTAATCAATCTATCGGTAGGACAGGCGTCTCGTCCTCCAAGGCGGACATTCTGCCTGTCATTACTAAAAACCAAACGCATCAATACAAACCCTTCAATTAATACTAAATAAAACTGACTAAAATGCCATGAGGCGAGGGCAATAAACATCAATACCCCTGATACTAAAGCCATTAACAACCACCTGGTTCCTTTAATCGCCAGCATGAAAAATAAAAACTGCAGGAATATGACAGGTAGTGTGAAATTTTCCCGTAAGAATCCAAAACCAACTGACCTGGTTATAGCAGGGAGACTCACGCTATAAAATAGGGAAGAGACCAAGCCTGCCAACCTGGACTTATAAATCTCATAAGTAACAAGATAAACGGCAAATATTGTCAAAGATGTCCATATCCGGACAAAGTGCCTTGTAAAGTCATCAAAAGAGATATTGAGAAATCTGTTAAGTCCTCTATAAAAGTATCCTGTAACGTATTCCATAAATATTGATGTCTTTCTGAAAACCTCTATGCCCTCAGGATATTGCATCCTAATTTCCCTTGACTTGAGCCTTCGTCCTTCTGCAATTTCTTTTGCAAAATAGTAATGAAAGGCATTGACGTTTGTCCACGGTATAAAAGCCCCTTTCCTGCTATTCTCAAACATGTTTACCTTTATGAATATGGCGAAGAAAAATATGAATATAAGTAAAACTGTATAATATTTCAAAATTTATTGCTTTACCTTCACAGCTGTCCCATAGGCAAATAGATATCCTGCATGGCTCAGAAACCTTACAGAGAGCACATAATCAGCACCAATGCTATTTGCTGTTTTTAGCAATTCAGCATTAGCAGATTCAGGGTCTGTACTGCCTGCCCTGGCACTGATAATCCTTATCCACTCATAATTTCCAATACCATCAGAGGTAGTAAGGATAGCAGACTTTTTCTTCTGTTGCTGCTGTCCCTGCACAAGGGTTTGACTCAATGCCCACACCATGACTACTACTCCGAGGACAAAAATCGCCACCAGCCGAACTATTTTCTTCATACTATTGCCTCCATTCCTTAAATTAGGCCGAGCAAGCTCGGCAACTACAATATTTTGAAACTCCTGTACTCTAAATTACCTTCCACCTGGACTTTGTTCCAATCCTTCAGCAGTAACTAACGTAGCAGTTATCAGTATAATCAGGTTGCCTTTTTCCCGCGACTTACTCTTAAATTTAAAGAGGTTCCCTACCAGCGGGATATTTCCAAGTAAAGGAACTTGCCTCGTAGTATCAGAATCGTTATCCTTTACCAACCCGCCTAATATTATCGTCTCACCGCTTTTTACAACGACAGTCGTCTGGGCAGCCCTGGCATCTATTACCGGCAGTCCCAATGCACTTCCTGCAGTAGAGACAATCGGCACCTGGTCAACAATCTGGCTCACCTCTGGTGAAACTTCTAATGTAATGGTCTCTTTATCCTCACCAACAGTCGGCTTAACAGGCAATTTAATACCCACGGTTTTCTCTGCTATGGTAAACGTATCCACAAATATAGGATTTTCAGTAGCCTGGGACCCTTGAGCAATATTGGTCCTGGTAACTGCCGTGGCATAGGGAACCGTGCGCACAACCTGTATAGTCGCAATCTGCCCTGATAGGGTTGTAATCTTTGGGCTGGAAAGGACGTTTGCCTTTCCTGTCTTCTCCACTGAATGTAGGAACATGGAAAGTTGATTCCCATTAAGTGTGGTCTTGCTAATAGCCAGGCTCAAGCCAGGACCCCCAATCGGCACGTCAAAATCTGTTCCTGTCTTCACAGGATTACTCCCGCCCCCGGGACTACTCATTGGACCTGAACCTATATAAATATCGCCTTGCCCTTTCTCAGCCCTCCTGTCATCTTTCCTGTATTGATATTCTGTGTCCCATTCTACCCCTAAACTGCTTAAATCTGTCAGCCCTATCTCTATAAACCGCGCTTCTATCGTTATCTGTTCCTCGCCTACGTCAAACTCAGCTATATACTGCTGAGCCAGCCTCTGGTTTTCAGGGGTATCTGTAATAGTCAACAGTCCTGAACCTGGGTCCAGAGCAATCTTCCTGTTAGGATTGGCTGGAAGGACCTGTTCTAAGAAACTCTTTATATCCCCTCCACCCCCAGTCTCTTCCTGGGAAAATACAGGAGCGGCAAAGGGCGTCATAAATGCCACCCCTACAATTGTCAATAAATAGAGTATCTTTCTCATAATCACTTATCCTCCAGCCCGCTTGAGGTTATTATCGTTGCAGTTACAAAGATTAGAAGGTTTTTCTTCTCCTTAGTAACATTCTTATACCTGAATGCCTTACCCAGAATAGGTATATCTCCTAATAAAGGGACTTTTGAATCTGTTGTCTTTTCATCATCCTGAATCAGTCCTCCAAGGACGATTGTCTGTCCGCTCCTGACCCGGACTACTGTCTCTGTCTTCCTCGTATCTATGACAGGATATCCTAACCGGGTATCAGTTACCAGCGTGTTTATAGTCACACGGTCAGCCACCTCCTCTATTTGAGGCCGTATCTCTAATGTGATAATCTTACTCCCCTCCGGAACGGTAGGCGTCACCTCAAGGGTCAACCCGGACACCACTTCATTGACTGTAAAATTAAACTGAAATATAGGGTGGTCAGCAGTACCGAAATTCTGTAGCGTCACGTTACTCACATAAGGAATAGTCCTCGTTACCTGCATAACCGCGGGTTGTCCTGATAGCGTAGTTACATTTGGCGAAGAGAGGATATTCCCTTTCTTGGTCTCTTCTAAGGTATGGAGGTATGCCTTCAAAGAATTTGAATTAAAGCTGGTTATAGAAACGAATAAGTCTGCCCCTGTAGTAGTCCTTGGAAACGTGTTAGACCCATCTTCCCATTGGACGCCGTGGGTGCCGCTCGGCAGATTTGGGTCCCCTATTGTAACATCTTGCAATTTACTGTTTATCTCCCCTGCCTTATTAACATCCCATTCTATTCCCAACTCATTCAGGTTCTTAACCCCTACCTCAACGAATTTTGCCTCAACAGATATTTGGCGGGGACCTACGTCTAACCTGTCTATAAGGTCCCTGATTAATATATGATTGGTCGGGGTGTCAGTAATTGTGAGGATACCCCTGCCTTCATCTACTATAATCTTTCTCTGAGGGTTATCAGGCAAGGCATCTTCTAAGTATTTCTTTATAGTGACTGCGCCTGCCCCTTCTGTTCCCCCTGGGCCCTCCTGGCAAACTGCAGGCATGGAAATGAAAATAATCAATGAAAGGATTATTATAAGAAATCTAATAGTAATCATCACTGCGTCGCTGTCCCTCCTATTAATGTCTCAGGCGTAATAGGCGCCACCAATCTCCGTTTCGTTACACCATATTTGAGTTTGTAACTTATAGTAGTCTGTTCTTGCACTTTTATCTTCTCAGGGGTAGAGATGAATATATAACTCGGCTCTACCCTGTAGGCTAACCCTGTGCTATTCAATGCATATTCTAATAGGTTTAACAGGGGCATCTCTGAGTAGGTTTTAATCGTCACATTCAATGAAGAAACGCCAGCAGCAGGAGGTGCTGAAACAGGCGCCACTTCTGCCCCTGGCGGACCGCCTGGAAAAGGTCCGGCAGGGATAGCCGCGGCAGGTGCAGGCGTAGGGGGTAACCCGGAAGATAACCTGTTCATCTCCACCTCATCTATAAATATATTAACACCTGTCATCTTGGCGAGTGTCCTTATAACCTCTCTTATATCAACGTTGTTAAAATTAACCTCCGGGACCTTTATTTCTGATAATTTTTCTTTCATCAGTTTTATCTGCCTTGTCCTCTCATCCTCTCCCCTGGTCTCAGGCGTAACTATTGCCCCTGCCTCACCCCTCACAGGCGGCAGATATTTCTTCTCAACCTCAAGCATCATAGCCTTTTCATGTGCCTCTTTTTTTAAAAGTGTAAGTTCGCCCTCTTTTTCAGTCTTCTCCTTTTCCTTTTTGGCTGATTCCTTCTCGCCAAGTCTATCTAACCCTGACTGGGATAACTTTCGCCATTCCTGAATTTCTTCATCCTGAGGATAACGGGATGAAAGGGTAGTAAACGCTTCTACCGCCTCTTTATAATCATTTCTCTTATACGCCTCTTTCCCTTTCTTTAGTAACTCTCCTCTTTCCTTCTCTTCGGCATCTTTTTTCTCTTTTACCTCTCTCGCTTCCGCCTCAAGACGGGCAGTTTCTTTATCAGCATTTACCTTAGCAATATACTGCCGGCCCTCCTGATATTTAGAGGACTCTGCAGGCACCTTCTCAAACTCTCGCCTCGCATCATCTAATTTCTTCTTCTTATATAATTTAATCCCGTTAGAAAAGTATCTATCTGCCTCATTCTCCACCATGGCCTTTGTCTTTTTTAGATATCCTAAGATTTTCTTATTGTCAGGTTCTATTTCATTTGCCTTTTCAAATTCCCTGAGTGCATCCAGGAACCTCTTGTCCTTGAAATATGAAACCCCTAATTTATAGTATTCCTGTGATTCCCACTTCTCTTCTTCCTGGGTCTTTTTCATCTTATCGGCTACCTTCTTTGCCAATTCATTAGCCTCTTCTTTGGCAGCATCTTCTGCGTAAGATTTGCCTGCCTGAACCAATAATATTCCCACTAAACTCACAATAATAAACCTATCTCTTATCTTTACCATATCCACGTTTATCTCCTTTTCAGCGGCAATGCCTCTTCTACACCGTCTTCCTTTAATAAAATAACCGAATCTATCTTTATGTCCGACACCTTCTTCTTGCCTATCATATCACCTTTCTTCACCCTGAAAACCTGTCCGCTTTGCTTGTCCTTTATCACTGCCTCTGACTCCTCACTAACTACCTCTTCGTTTAATTTGAATATAATCTCTCCGCCGCCCGGCTTCTCAGCCTTAACGTATTCCTTTGTAATTTCCATTATCTTGTAACCCATTACCGTATCCCCTTTAGAAACGATAGAACTATCCATCTGTGCAGACACCTCTCCATTGGGCAGTCCTATAAATCCCGAATATTTAAGAGGTATACGGACAGGGGTTATACGTATGACTTCAAGTTCCTGACCTGGGGGCACATCATCATGTCGTGGTGGGGTGTTAGAGGGTATTTCTTCGTTCTTCTCGTGGAATAGCCCTTTTCCCCAGAGGGCAGTATAAAACTCCATGGGTTCCGGTTCTTTTATAATCTTTATCAATTCACTTAATTTCCTCTTAGCCTCCTCTTCGCTTTCAGGGGGAGTCCAAATATTATGCTGGGTTGGTTTCTCAACTATTTCCGGGGGCTTTTGGAAATACCATCTTATGATTAAGAATATGCTCATCCCTATCCATAGGAGCAGAAGCATGAAGAAAACCTGCCCGATATGTCTTATGATAAAATCTGCTATTTTTCTTAAGAGCTTTCCCAATTTTTATAAAAACACCTTTACTGTAAGGACTATATTTGCCGTAATTTCCTTGTCCTGTGCGCTCCCGGAAACAACCTTTATGTCTCTTACCTGAAACAGGAATTTAGAAATCCTTAGATTATACAGTGTATTAACCAGTCCATCTTCCTCTAACACAATGGAAAATGCGATAGGAAATTCCCTCATTGTAAGATTGCTGATAGTGGTATCTATTGGCTTGAAAAATTTAATGCCTTCTATTTTTCTTGCCTTTGATTTAACCAATAGTTCTATAAGTTCCTTTTCTATCTGAAGTTCCTTTACTAAATCAGGAAGTTCCTCACTGGCAGGTATAACCCCTTTGCTGTATTCGTCAAAACCTAAGGAGGTGGATAGTTCAACCGCATTGGAGAAACATAAATCTCTGCATTCATCATGTGCATTTAGAAGGATAGTCTTGAATTGAAGTGTGGTAGGGAGGTCCTTTGGCATCTTAGTCTCCGGGGTATCAAATACCCCTTTTACGCCCTCGTAATCATTTTCTAATAACCCTTTATTCGCGGTAAGATAGACAATTTCCTCCCGTGTGGGTACCGGTTTAAATTGTTCAAGTTGACCTTCTACTTCTTTGATGTTCTTTCTGGTCATCTCCTTCACCTTCACGGCAGACCTGAGAGATAAAAGTGAAAGTATAACTCCGATACAGAGAAATATTATAAATATGATTGATATAAAATTTTTCTGACCTGTCACCTGCGTCTCTCTCTCCTTCTCATAAGGTCTTCTTCCATACCAGGAGGCATCATCGGCATAGTTCTCGGGGTGGCTGCAGCCCCTGCCTCTTTTGCCGCTTCTGGCGGGATGAGTGCTGTAACCTCATCAGCCTGTTCCTTCTCAAATTTCGCCTCTATAGTAAACTCTATAATATCCTTCTTTTCGGTCTCTATCCCTGTAGTAACTCTCGTATCAATGGGCTGGTACGGGACTGCCCCGCCTCTCGTTCCTGTCCTGATGTCCTCTGTCTTAGCCTTTATCTTTTCAGCCTTTAGTATAACCACGTTCGTAAAATAAGGGGAATTATCCAGCGTCTTTTGAAATGCCTCTACATCCTTGAATTCACCATCTGTTTTCCCATCAATCTTTAATAATGGGACAGGTATAAATTGGGGGGTAATAGATGTAAGCCACATATTGGGATACAAAACATGAGATAATTCTGATAGGGTGTAAAGCCAGAAAGCCTTTCCTGTCATGATGGTATCCATGAGGGCAAACCTATCCTGTAAAGGCTTCAATTCCGATTTTAGTTTATCCGTCCTCATCTTATAATCTTCATATTCATGTAACTGTGCCTTTAGACTGCTCAACTTAATCTCATCCACTCTGTTACTCTCCAGAATGAACGGCCTCAAGGAAAGGAGTATCAGGATGGAGATTAAACAGGACAGGAATATGTAGCCTTTCTTTTTATTAAAGGCAAGCCTCTTCTGTTCCTCCTGTGGTAAGAGGTTAATGGCTATTTTGCCAGCCGAGAGACATCTTAACCCAAGCCCCATCGCAACCTCTATCCTGTTCTCAATGTCCCCCGCATCCTGTATCCTGGGAGAAATCTCCATACCCTCCAGAACGGATATTTTCTCTACCTTCATATCAAGGTTATTCTCAAAGAAGGCATCTATATTATTTAACTTTGAAGTCCCTCCTGTCAGGATTATCCTTTCAAGGACAACATCAGGTGACTGTGATTTATAAAATCCTATAGAACGGGATATCTCTGTGAGTAAATCTGCAAGGACAGACGAGATTGTTCTTGACAATTTTTGCGCCCTTTCAGTAACCTCTATACCGCTTTTCTCTCCTATTAATAATACCCCTTCCTTCTTCTTGGCCTCTTCTGCCTCGCTAAATTTAAGTTCAAATTCATGGGCTATCGCTTCAGTAACATCGTTGCCTGCCAGAGGGATAGACCTGGTCCACATCTTAGACCCGTCAATGATAATGACATTCGTAGTAGCTGCGCCAATATCTAATACCATCGTCCCCTTTTCGTACTTGTTATGAAACATCAAAAAGTTGTACATAGATATAGGAGTAGCATCAACCACCTCTATGGTAAGATTCCCATCCTTTATATTGTTAATGAATCCTTCCACTATATCTTTCTTAACTGCAATCAATGACACGTCCACCTCCGGGGTATCCATTTCACGAAATATATGGTATCCCCAGACCACCTCATCTATAGGGAAAGGAACCTGTTGTTGTGCCTCATACCTAACAATCTGGTCAGCCTTACGCTCTGCGACCCTGGGCAATTTCATAAACCTGATAAACAGGGAATGGCCTGATATCCCGGTGCATATAGAGGCTTTCTTTATCTTTTCCTCTTTCAGTACCGTTTCAATGGCATTTCTCGTAGCCTCACGAAGCATTTCTTCGCGCTCCACCTCTTTGGTATAGTTATAGGCAGATGTATCTATCTCTACAATCCTTGCCCTTGTAAGACAGAGTCCCTTTTTTGTCTTTTTAAGTTCTACAAGCTTTACGGCGCTTGCCCCTACATCCAACCCTAATAGTTTCATTTTATACCTTTATGACAGGCGGGACATCCGCCTTGGCGGACGGGACGCCCATTCCATAAAAAAGCCGAGCAAATACCTAAGGGTGGCGGTATAAAGCTCGGCTTTAAAACCCGATATAAAAACCATTACGTTATCGGTGCGCCCGGCTGTCTTTATTAATACTAAAGACCCGCAGCTTTGCCCGCCATACTACTAATGTTGGCAGGTCCGCCAATATTTTTGGCGGACGTCCCTACCTCACGATAGGTTTGCCTTTTCGGATATGATTTATACTATATTACTATATTAAATTTTTGATTAAAATTTGCAGGAGAATACGGATTATTAGTTGACAGGCGAGACGTCCGCCTTGGCGGACGGGATGCCTATCCTACTAAAATGACAGGCGTGACGCCTGTCCTACTATGTTGAAATCTTACTCCAATCCACACCCTCCCTTTTCGGTTAGTGATTTAGGAAAAAATTATGGTATGGTAATTTGTTTATGATATGTATGAGGACAAAAAACATATTACAACATTTTTAAAAACTTGTCAAGGAAAATTTTAAATTTTTTTTCTTTTTTAATTTTTTTTATTTTTATGCCTCTTTTTTATCCTTCTTGTCCTTATCCTCTTCTTCCTCTTCGGCCCCTCCTTTAAATGCTTTTTTGAATTCCTTTATACCCTTGCCTAAAGCCTTGCCTATCTCAGGTATTCGGCTTGCACCAAAGATAAGTATCACTATAAGCAATATAATTAACCATTCCGGACCTCTCAACCCTCCCATGTCATCCTCCTTTTTTATTTACGGTATACCTGTTCTGGCTCAAACACCTTCTTCCCTACTATCTCCACGTTATCCTTCTCAACATCTACCTTTCTAAAGAAACAAGACTTGTACCCCTCGTGGCATGCCCCGGATTCCTGGACAACCTTAACAAGCAGTGTATCTATATCACAGTCAAAGAATATACCCTTCACATGCTGGAAATGCCCTGACTCTTCCCCTTTAAGCCACATCTTCTTGCGTGACCTTGACCAGAAATGCGTCTTCCCTGTCTGGATAGTCTTCTCAAATGCCTCCTTATTCATGTATGCAAGCATAAGCACTTCCTGTGTCTTGTCCTCCTGGACTATTACTGGTATAAGTCCATCCTTATCAAATTTTAGTTTTTCAACAATCATCATAGCCTCACCATTACACCTTTATTTGCCAGATATTCCTTCGCCTCTTTTATCGTGTATTCCCTGAAATGAAATATTGATGCGGCAAGCACTGCATCAGCCCCTCCTTGAGCCAATACCTCGTAGAGATGCTCTAAATTTCCAGCACCGCCTGAGGCTATTACAGGTATCCCTACAATCCCTGATACGCTCTTTGTAAGTTCAATATCATATCCTGACCTCGTCCCGTCGCAATCCATACTGGTAAGCAATATCTCTCCTGCCCCTCTTGATTCAACCTCTTTTGCCCAGCTCAGGACATCCCTGTCTGTCGGCGTCCTGCCGCCATTGATATAAACCTCCCAGCCGCCGCTCTTTCTCCTGGCATCAATTGCCACTACTATACACTGACTGCCAAATTTATCAGATGAGGTTTTTATAAGTTCAGGGTCCTGGACAGCAGCAGTATTAATAGACACCTTGTCACATCCGGCCTTTAACAGTTCTCTTATGTCATCAATATCCCTGATGCCGCCGCCCACAGTAAGCGGCATGAAGACCTGCTCTGCTGTCCTCCGAACGACTTCAAGCATTATATCCCTTTTCTCAAAACTCGCCGTTATATCAAGGAATACAAGTTCATCCGCACCTTCACTATCATAGACGGCTGCTATCTCGGCAGGGTCACCTGCGTCCCTTAATTCAATAAACTTCACGCCCTTAACCACCCTGCCATCTCGGACGTCTAAACACGGTATGATTCGCTTTGTTAGCATTTAATCGCCTCTTTGAGGTCAATCTTGCCCTCATAAAGCGCCTTGCCTATAATAACGCCCACCAGCCCTAACAGTTCCAGTTCCTTTAATTTCTTGACATCTTCTAAAGATGATACCCCCCCAGATGCTATAATACCGCCTTCTCTTTCCCTGTCATTTAAATTTGAACTTCCATACAACAAGTCAAGGATTTTTTTAATCCCTTGTATGTCCGGCCCTGCCAATGCCCCATCCTTTGCGATATTTGTCCAGATAATTTCCCGGACACCCAAATCCTTCACCCTCTTAATAAAATCCATCGCCTGTCCATTGGTTGTGCCTTTCCATCCCCTGGTGGCAACTACTCCGTCCCTCGCATCTATACTCACTAAGATTTTAGGTCCAAATTCCTTCACAACATTTTTTAAAAAACCTTCATCTTCACATGCAGCGGTCCCTAATATAACCCTGTTTATACCTAACTCAAGCAGCCTTACAATATCTTCCCTGGTCCTGACGCCGCCCCCAAACTCAAGTTGCGCACTCTTAATATGCTCTATTATCCTTTTAACGGTATCTATATTCTTAGGACTGCCAATAAATGCACCGTCCAGATCTACAATATGTAAGAGACTCGCCCCCTCACTTTCCCATCTAAGCGCTGCATGGACAGGGTCTTCAGGATATACAGTGGTCTTATTAAAATCCCCTTGTAATAGCCTGACTACCTTTCCGTCTTTTAAATCTATAGCAGGTATTATGAACACCTTAAAGCCTCACAAAATTCTCAAGTATCTTCAAACCCAGTTTCTGGCTTTTCTCAGGGTGAAACTGGGTGGCATAGACGTTATCTTTCCATATCATAGAGGCAAAACCTACTCCATAATCAGTCTCGGCTGCTATAACCTTGTTGTCAACAGGGTCCACATAGTAAGAATGGTCAAAATAGAAATATGAATTATCCGGCACATCTGCTAATAGCGGACATCCTTTTATTATCCTGTCTGAGCGTTTCTTTATTGAATTCCACCCTATGTGCGGGACCTTAATGCCATCACCAGAAAGCCTCCTGACCCTGCCTTTAATTATATCCAGTCCTTTATGGAGTCCTCCCTCCTCACTCTCGGTAAAGATTATCTGAAGTCCCAGGCATATCCCTAAGAACGGGTTACCTTTCATGATAAAATCTTTGATGGGTGAGACTAGATTGCGCCTATCTAATTCCGTAATAGCATCCTTGAATGCACCAACACCTGGCAGGACGAGCTTTTGGGCGTTCTTTAAGGCATCTGGATGGGATACGATAGAAACTTCTTTTGCTCCTGCCTTTTCCAGACCTTTCTGAACACTGCGCAGATTACCCATACCATAGTCAATCAGGGCTATCATAGTCTGCCTTTGCTGGAAGGAATGCCTTTTATTTCTTTATCCAGCCGGGTAGCCTGTCTCAATGCCAATCCCAATGCCTTAAAGAGTGCTTCTAAAAGGTGGTGCAAATCTGAAGATTTACCAAACCCGATGTGCAGCGTGATTTTACTCTGTCTTGTAAAAGAGACTAAGAAATGCTCGGCATCCTTGAACGAATATCCGTCTTTTTGCACAGATGGAACATCAGATTCCCCTGCTGAGGTCCCATTTAAAAGTGTCAAAGAAACCAAAGGTCTGCCGCTTATGTCTAACACTACACGGCAGAGTGCTTCTTCCATCGGGACATACGTCCATCCAAACCTGGAGATTCCGCGCTTATCCTTAATGGCTTTGTTCAGAGCCTCTCCTAATGCAATGCCCACGTCTTCATTAGTATGGTGTATATCAACGTGGACATCTCCCCTTGCTTTCACCTCTAAGTCAAATAGCCCATGCCTGGCAAAGAGGGTAAGCATATGGTCAAGAAATCCTACCCCTGTATTTATCCTGGAATCTCCTTTGCCATCTATATTGAGACTTAAAGATATATCTGTCTCAGTAGTCTTTCTCTTAACGACACCTATCCTGTTTTTCATCTTTTAAAATCTCACCTTTACAGACTCCACGTGTTTCGTCAGCCCTTCTATCCCTGCGAGTCTCTCAACAGGCTCTCTGACTTTCTCCAACGCCTTCTTTGTATAAAATACAATGGCTGACCTTTTCATAAAGTCATCTATGCCTAAGCCGGAGAAGAATTTAGCAGTCCCGCCAGTGGGCAGGACATGACTCGGCCCTGCAATATAATCTCCTATGCTTACCGGTGTCCATGGACCTACGAATACAGCGCCGGCATTTCTAATATTTTTGATAAGCTTCCCTGGGTCTTTGACCATTAACTGCAGATGCTCAGGTGCTATCTTATTTGCCACCTCTATAGCCTCATTGAGGTTCTTAACGAGAATTATATATCCCTTAGCCAGCTCCTTTTTAAGTTCCTTTGCCACTGCCTTGGAGGTGGTTATAAGGATTGACGTTCCCATATAGTGCTCACCCTGTGCGGCAAGGTCTGCCTTTATGAACAATGGGTTGGCATGCTGATTGGCTATTATCACCACTTCACTCGGACCTGGCAGCATCTCTATATCTACATGTCCGAAGACCTGTCTCTTTGCCTCTATAACATAGGCATTTCCGGGCCCGATAATCTTATCTACCCTTGGTATAGTCTTTGTTCCAAAGGCAAGGGCTGCTATTGCCTGTGCACCTCCTGCCTTGTATATCTCCTCTACCTTTAGCAGATTTGCAACGACTAATATATGAGGGTCTATGCTTCCATATTTATTTGGCGGCGTTACTATTGCGATGTTTTTCACCCCTGCCATCTGTGCAGGCAGGACCGTCATATAGACCGTAGAAACTAACGGTGCTGTTCCTGCAGGGATATATATGCCGACCCTATCCACAGGAGAATAGACCTCTTTCAGCATTACCCCATCCTCATGCCTTATCTTCCATGGTTTTCTAATCTGCTTCCTGTAAAATCTGGTCACGTTATTAATCACAATCTTCAACGTGGCTATGAATTCCGTATCTATATTTTGATAGGCACCATTAATCTCGCCTGTTGATACCCTGATTGTCCTGTAGGTTAATTTGACCTTATCAAATTTCTTGGTATATTTTATAAGGGCATCATCACCGTAGAGTTTAACATCCTCAATGATTTTCCGGACTTTTTCTTCTATCCTCTTTTTTCCGATAAAGCCCCTATTATATATCTTTTCCATCTCTTTACTTGATGGTCTTATTACCTTCATGAACTGTCTCCTTAATTATTCCCTCTACTGCCTTCAATGCCTCATCCAATCTCTCCACATACTTACCCCCTGCCTGTGCAAGGTCTGGCCTGCCTCCGCCGCTGCCACCAGTTATCTTTGCAACCTCTTTGACAATATTCCCTGCATTGAGACCTTTCTTAACGAGGTCATTAGTAACGCCTGCGACTAAAGAAATCCTGCCATCTCTTCCGGAACCAAGGACAATAATACCGGAGCCGAGTCTTTCTTTAAGCAAATCTAATGTTGAGCGCAGCATCTCAGTATCATGGTCTTCTAACTTATGGGTTATTACCTTGATGCCATGAACCAGAGCAGCCCCGGCTAAGATTTCATCTATCAAGGTATTAGAAAATTTTGATTTCAGTAGACGGACCTCTTTCTCAAGTTCCCTTGACGTAGTCTGCATTCTCTCTATCTGCTGGATTATCTTGTCCGGCGGCGCCTTTAATATGGTAGAAACCTTATTTATAATATCACTCTCTTTCCTGACAAATTCATAAGCCGCTTCGCCTGTGATTGCCTCTATCCTCCTTATGCCGCTGCCTACAGAACCCTCTAAAGTTATCTTGAATAACCCTAATACACCCGTAGATTCTACGTGGGTCCCGCCGCATAATTCCATGCTATAATCCTTAACAGAGACGACCCTCACCATTTTCCCATACTTCTCGCCAAAAATGGCAATGGCACCTTTCTTTTTAGCCTCGTCTAAGGACATGGTCTCTACAGAGACTTTATCTCCGTTTCTGATATTCTCATTCACAATCTTTTCTACTCGCTCTAACTCGTCAGGTTCTGGTGCTTTAAAATGGGTAAAATCAAACCGCAGGGTTGTTTCATCAACCTTTGAACCTGATTGCTCTACGTGTTTTCCTAAAATCTTTCTCAATGCACTCTGAAGGAGGTGGGTACCAGTATGATTTCTTGCGATAGCAAACCTTCTCTCTTCATCAATAGAGGCAAGGATTTCATCACCAACTCTAATACTACCTTTAACAAGTTTGCCAAAATGGACTATAGTTTCACCAAACCTCTGGGTATCCGCTACATTTATACGTGCTGTCTCATTCCCGAGGGTGCCTTTGTCCCCTACCTGCCCGCCTGATTCCCCGTAAAATGGCGTCTTATTTAATACGATACCCAATTCTTCTCCTTCATCCGCATGGTCAACCAACCTGTTATTCTTTAAAATAGCAATAATTTTAGAACGGCTCTTTGACTCTATATATCCTGTCCAATCCGTCTCTTTATCTAATGAGTCTACCACCGACCTCACAGTTTCAGCAAATATCTCACCCCGCATTTTGCTTTCAGCACGTGAACGTGTCCGCTGGGTATCCATTGCCTTCTCAAAACCTGTCCTGTCAACCTCCAATCCGTAGGATTCGGCTACACCCATCGTTATCTCCAAAGGGAACCCGTAGGTATCATAAAGTTTGAATGCCAAATCCCCGCTGAGCGCATTTTTCCCTTCCTTTTTTAAGATTTCTATTTCCTTCTCTAATATCCCTGTGCCGTCTTCAAGCGTTACCTGAAAACGTTCTTCTTCCTCAAGGATGACCTTGCTTATCCTTTCCCGCATAGACGTGAGTTCAGGATATGGTCCCTTCATAACTTGTGCCACTATAGGGCTGATCTTATAAAGAAATGGTTTATCAATTCCTAAGGACTTTCCCATGCGGTTTGCCCTTCTTATAAGCATCCTCTCTACATAACCCCTTCCTTCATTGGATGGCGGGACTCCATCCCCTATGAGAAACGTCCCTGCGCGGATATGGTCAGCGATAGCGTTTATATAGGGACGGGACTCAATCACCTTTTGGGGGTTATCTATGATGGATTCTATAGTTTTAATGACAGGCTTGAATATATCTATCTCAAAATTAGTCCTCACCCCTTGCAGGACACTCGCCATCCTTTCAAGACCCATTCCCGTATCTATATTTTTATTCGGAAGCAGGTCTAATATACCGCCGTCTTTTCTGTTGAATTGTGTGAATACGAGATTCCATATCTCAATAAATCTGCCGCAATCACACGAAATCCCGCAGCCATATTTGCCGCATCCATATTCAACGCCCCAGTCATAGTAAATTTCAGAACACGGACCGCATGGGCCATTAGGACCAATGGCAGGGGCATCAGACGGCCAGAAGTTCTCCTTCTCTCCTAACTTAACAATCCTTCCCTCAGGAATCCTTACCTTGTCCCTCCATATATTGCACGCCTCGCCATCATCCCTGTATACAGAGACCCATAACCTCGCAGGGTCAATCTTCATATCTTCTGTAAGGAATTCCCATGCCCAGGTAATAGCCTCTTTCTTGAAATAGTCTCCAAATGAAAAATTGCCAAGCATCTCAAAGAAGGTATGATGTCCGCTCGTCTTACCGACCTTTTCCAAGTCAGGGGTCCTTAAACACTTCTGACAGGTGGCGGCACGCCTGAAATCTTTCACATTGCCTAAAAATTCATCCTTGAATTGATTCATCCCGCTGCCGGTAAAAAGCAATGTAGGGTCATTCTCCGGAACCAATGAAGCACTTGCCGCTATCTTGTGCCCCTTCGTTTCAAAAAACCGCAGGAACCTAACCCTTAATTCATCAGTCGTTATAATACTCACTTTTCAACACCTTCTGAATCACCTCATAAGAAAACCCTCTGCGCGCCAGATACCCGGAGAGTCTCTGCAATAACCTGTTATCCTTTACTTTAATCTTGCTAATCTTCTTCAACACCAGTTCCTTTGCAGCCTCATACTCATCATATTCTTTTAATGTTTCATCCAATACATCCTTGATAATATCAGGGGCAATCCCTTTTTGTTTAAGCTCTCTACGTATCAATGCACTGCCTGATGGTTTAGACTCAACTCTATTCTTTACCCACATTCTGGCAAACTCTGTATCGTTCAGGTAATTTAACCTCTCTAACTTATCAAGGACTTCATTAACCTCACTCTCGGTATATCCTTTCTTTATAAGCCTTCCCCTCATCTCATCCTTGCTTCGCATCCTGAAACTGAGCAGGCGGAAGGCATAATTTAGAGGGGAAAGATGCGTCATTCTTCTTTTTCGGGTCCTTTTTCCTTTACTACAATGTATCCCCTGTTTGTGCGAACAAGGACATTGCCTTTAAGCCCTTTTGTCACTTCATTGTAATCCTTCATGGACTTGACAGGTTTCCAGTTGATTTCACTTATCAAATCACCTATCCTCAAGCCTGCCTCATCACCAGGTGAATCCATTTCAACCTTAGAGACTATTACCCCGCTTTCTTCTTCTATGTTATATCTCTTTGCTATCTCAGGTGTAATATCCTTTACCTCAATCCCGCGCCAGATGCCCTCGCCGGGTCTGGCAGCTATTTCACCCTCTTTGGGACGTTCCCCTATCTCTATATCCAGCACCTTTTCCTTCTTATCCCTGATAATCCCTGTCTTTATCTTCTTTCCAACATCAGCCCTGCCAACCCTCTTTATCAGGTCTTGCATATCATCCACGCTGCTTCCATCAAACGTCTTTATAACGTCCCCTACCTTAATACCTGCCTTCTCTGCAGGCGTATCTGGATAAACCTCATCTACAAATACACCTTTTATATCAGGTAACCCCAAATACTCTGCCAGGTTATCATCAATCACTGTCTTGTTCCCTATACCAAGCCAGCCATATTGAACCTTCTTACCCTGGATAAGGTCTCCTACTATATCCTTGGCTGCATTGATAGGTATGGCAAAACCAACGCCTTCATAGCCGCCAGTGGTCGTAAATATAGCCACATTCAATCCTATAACCTCTCCCTTTATATTCACGAGAGGTCCGCCGCTATTGCCAGGATTAATCGCTGCGTCTGTCTGGAGCAGATTAAAATAGTCCCTCTGCCTGCGGTCTGTTTTTGGAAGTGTCCGGTTCAATGCGCTGATTACACCTACTGAGACCGTAGGCTCGGCATTACCTTTTCTTGCAATGCCGAATGGATTACCTATGGCAATAGCCCACTGCCCTGTTTTCACAGTATCAGAATCGCCTAACACGGCAATCGGCAGACCCTTTGCCTTTATCTTCACTACAGCCAAATCTGTCCGCGGGTCAGTCCCTTTTACCTCACCCCTGAACTCCCTGCCATCCCTCAATGTAACAGTAATCTTATCTGCATCAAGAATCACGTGCTCATTGGTAAGGATATATCCATCTTCATTGATTATAAAACCGGAACCAAGTCCAGCCCTTTCAAATTCCCGTTGAGGCACATCGCCAAAAAACTCTTTGAAGAATTCGTCAAAGAATTCATCCCCAAAAGGACTGAATTGCCTCCTGCCACCTCCCATCTTTACGGTCTGTGAGGTACTGATAGAGACGACCGCCTTACCCACCTCACTTGCAACCTTGACAAAGGCATTCTCTGTTTCTATCTCTTCAGTTGTTACCCTGGCAACAGTCTTAACCTCTGCTATTGTACTCTGCGGAAGGTTTAATCCCGTAGCAATCAGCACCCCGATTATCAGTCCCATCACAAGAGACATCAAAAAGAATGCGGCCTTATTTTCTTTTACCACAGTCAAATTTGCCATGTCTAATCAACCCCTTTCTTTATTTCCCTGACCCTGTTTTCCACCTCTTTTAACCTGTTAGGGTTATTTTTAAGATAAGCCTTTGTAGCCTCTCTGCCCTGACCTATCTTCTCACCGTTATAAGAGAACCAGTTGCCGTTCTTTTCTATAACCCCGCATTCTATCGCTGCATCTAATGCGCTCCCGGATGCAGATATGCCTTCATCAAACATAATATCAAACTCTGCCTGTTTGAAAGGCGGTGCAACTTTGTTTTTTACCACCTTAACCCTCACCTTGTTACCTATCGCAGTCTCCCCTTCTTTTATCGTCTCAGTCCTCCTTATGTCTAACCGGACAGATGCGTAGAATTTAAGTGCCCGTCCGCCTGGTGTCGTCTCAGGATTACCGAACATCACACCTATCTTTTCCCTTATCTGATTTATGAATATGGCACAGGTCTTAGACTTATTTATCGCGCCTGTAAGTTTTCTTAATGCCTGGGACATGAGCCTTGCCTGCAGACCCATATGGGAATCACCCATCTCACCTTCTATCTCTGCCTTTGGAACCAATGCCGCTACAGAATCCACCACTACTACGTCAACGGCATTGCTCCTGACAAGCGTCTCTGTTATCTCTAATGCCTGTTCCCCTGTATCTGGCTGGGAAATCAAAAGGTCATCTAAATTTACACCTATTTTTTTTGCATAGGTCGGGTCAAATGCATGCTCCGCATCCACAAACGCCGCCACGCCGCCGAGCCGTTGTGTCTGTGCTATTATACTCAGGCTCAAGGTAGTCTTCCCGCTTGACTCAGGCCCAAATATCTCAACGACCCTGCCGCGAGGAACGCCCCCTATGCCTATAGCCATATCCAATGTCAGCGCCCCTGTGGGTATAGCCTGGACATCAACCTTGACGTCCTGACCCAATTTCATTATCGCACCCTTGCCAAACTGTTTCTCAATCTGACTCAGGGCTAACTCTAACGCCTTCTCCCTGTCAGTCTTTGCATCCTTCTTCTCTTCCTTCTTCTCAGCCATTTCACACCTTACCCTTTCTTGAACGTTTTTGTCATGTTATTTATTGTATCAAAAGGATTGCCATTGGTCAAGGGAATTGTTTCTGCGTGTTACTGTGAATGATGGACGAAAAACATTGACAAATTACCTTTCTTGTGATAAAGTTTATATTAGAGGTGATGATTATGAATCCCAAGACTTATTTTTATCTTCAGGAAAAATATGGTGGAAAATTTATTGCAAAGTTTAACAATCGTGTTATAGCATGTGCGAAGGATTCCAAGGCTCTTTGGAATAAGGTTCGTGATAAAATTGGTAACCCTAAATTGTCTATTGAATATATCCCACCCAAAGGAGCCATCTGTACCTATGGAATTTCCAATTCTTGAGAAAAAGACAAACCTGGGTAATGTTCCAGATGTAGAAATGCCTGTTTCTCTTCTCACAAAAAATGGATACCAATCTGTCATTTTCTTACTTGATACCGGCGCTGATTTTACAATGTTACCAAAACATGTAGCAGAATGGCTGGGCATTGACTTAACCTCTTGTCCTCAACATCGTTCGTATGGTATTGAAGGTAGCAAAGGTGTGCGTGTATGGGCTACTAAAATCCACGTCAAAATATGTACCCATGAATTAGAAATCCGCTGTCTATTCTCAGAAAACGAGGCCTGCCCATATATCATTGGAAGAGCTGATATATTTTCACATTTTAGCATTCTTTTTGACAATAACGATAGAAAAATCAAACTCTCAAAAATTAAATCATAACTTACCCTCTACGCTCACTTTAAATTCATACTGATTCTTTTCCACGCAAAGTACTCCTTAGGAATCTAATCTGTTTTTTTACTTGAGATAATAAATTTCTGTATTTGGCCCTGTATTCTTTTGCCTCTTCATGCTTTTTTACTTCTTCTTCCGACACTTTACCTTTATATATGAATTTTACTTTGCCTTTTTCCCTTAATAAAAGATAATAGTATTCATGCCCTTTGATTTTTTTCTTTATAAGGCTTCCTTTGGGCAACTTTGCTAATTCTCTTTCGTAATCTTTCTTCATCTGAAGAGAGTTTTCAAGTTCCTCTCTAAGCACTCCCTTTATTACTCCCATATTGTCTCCTTCGCTCCTTGTACAGAAAGTTAGTTACCATACAACTTGTGAAATATTATATTTTGTATGGTAACTATTGTCAAGATAAAAATTTTGTACTGTAATACCAATATGATAATGTCCTATTTAGCCAATTTAGAAATGTCCTATT
>CAYVEO010000031.1:0-32053 GCA_964449965.1 uncultured Planctomycetia bacterium | reverse complement strand
AGCCGGCAGCATCTGTCCATGCAGGGGATATTGCTGCTGTGGCAAAATTGAAGGACACATCTACAGGCGACACCCTGTGTGATGAGAAATCTATCATAGTCTATAATCCCATAGCATTCCCGGAACCTGTTATATCTTTTTCTGTCCAGCCAAAGACGAGGAGCGATGAAGAGAAGATTTCAGCGTCCCTGTCTAAATTAAGCGTTGAAGACCAGACATTCAAAGTAACCAGAGACGCCCAGACTAAAGAACTTATCATATCAGGTATGGGCGATTTACATTTAGAGGTAATGATTAGCAGGTTGAAAAAGAAATTCAACGTAGAGGTAGAAGTGGGCGTCCCTAAGGTGGCGTATAAAGAAACTGTCCAAAAAATAGTAAAGGTTCAGGGAAAATACAAGAAACAATCCGGAGGAAGAGGACAATATGGGGATGTATGGCTTGAAATAGAGCCTCTTCCGAGAAGTAAAGGGTTTGAATTTGTTGATAAGGTAGTTGGAGGTTCAGTCCCCAGGCAGTATATCCCGGCAGTTGAAAAAGGTGTAATAGAGGCTATGGCAGAAGGCGTAGTGGCAGGCTGCCCTGTAGTTGACGTGAGGGTTATACTCTACGACGGTTCATATCACACTGTAGATTCGTCTGAACTTGCATTTAAGATAGCAGGTTCAATGGCATTCAAGAAAGGCGTTATGGAGGCAAGCCCTGTCCTGCTTGAGCCAATAACTAATATAGAGGTAGTAGTCCCTGAGGAGTATATGGGGGCCATTACAGGTGACCTTAATTCAAGGCGCGGCAGGATACAGGGGATAGAGACCCGCTCAAAGATACAGATTGTTAAGGCAACGGTTCCGCTTACTGAGATACTGAAGTATGCTACAGAACTAAGGTCAATGACAGGCGGCAGGGGTTCGTATAGTATGAAATTTTCCCATTACGAGGAAGTCCCGCAAAGGATAGCAAGCACCATAATCGCCCAACAGCATAAGAAAGAAGAATAAAAAGGGGACTGGCTCATTTACGGGACGAAGTCCGTAGAATGTGCCTGCCCCCGGCATTCAAAGGTTTTATTTTTAGCATCATAAAAGAGAAACCTAATCCCCTTTGACCAGTCTCCTATGCACCAGACCTGTCTTTTAGACCCGCCTATTTCAGGCTCTAACTTATAACTGCGATGGCAATGACCATGAATAACTACATCAATTCCCTGTGTAAGGAGCTTGTTTATTTCTTCTATTGGAACCTCTACTGACGCTTGAGACTTTTTCTCAAGGCATCTCTTGCTGACCTTAGATATTAAATTAGCTATTGCCATAGTGGCGCGCCCTGGTATAAGCCGCACTATAAGGCGCATGAAGGGTGAACGGATAAAGGCTTTGTATATCTGATAATGCCGGTCAAGGCTGCAGAGTTCATCCCCGTGCGATATATATAATGTCCTATTACCTAATCTGTATAATTGGGGGGTCTCATAGACCTTTATATCAGAGATGGGGTTATAATGATTTGCTATAAGGAAATCACGATTGCCTACCATGTAGGTTATCCTTATGCCGCATCTATGTAAATCAGTGAATTTATCCAGAATACTTTGATAGGATTTCTTAATAAAATGAGACTCATTTATCCAGAGGTGAAAAAAATCACCCAGTATAAATAGGTCCCCTACCTCTAAGTGCTTTACTTTTTCCAGAAACCCAAGGACATCTTTCTCACCCCTGTCATCACCTGCCCTGAGATGAACATCCGCCACAAATACGATATTCTTCCCCTCGTCTAAATTTATCATTGTTTTATTATACCTGATTTAACCATTACAGGTCAAGAAAAAAATAATTTTGAGTATCCATTTTTGTCATTGCGAGTGTTAACGAAGCAATTTCATAAAATGGAATTTCCTCGCTCTCTTATGGCTACAGAGGCAAAACATTGTCAGAGGAATTATATAATATATTGAAACAAAAAGAGTTAAAAAAATAGATGCTGACATAAAATTTGTCATTTGTGTAACATTACTATTTTCAGGATATTGCAACAAACTTTAGACTAATAATTGTCACAATACAGGTTGTTGAGTTGACTAAATTTTTTGTAAATTTGGACATAAAAAATATTTTTTCTATTAGAAAACAAAAGAGTTATATGAATTTTATAAAACAACTTTTATTGTATGGCACGAAAATTGCTATATAATGGATGGCAAGAGAAAATATTCAATAATTAAGTTAATATGTCAACATAGCAAGATAGGAATGAGAAAGGCAAGGAATATATGAATTCAAGATTGATTGAAGAACCTCCGGTTCCACTATATTATAAAGTAAAAAATGACCTAAAACAAAAGATACTTAATGGAGTATATAAAGAAGGTGACCTATTGCCTACAGAAAGAGAAATATGTGAATTGTACGAGGTTAGCCGCATTACTGTTGTTAAGTCGCTAACAGAGTTGGTAAATGAAGGATGGATTAACCGTAGACAGGGGAAAGGAAGTTTTGCTGCTAAACCCCCTGAGAGAGAGGCAATAGCATCTAATATTGGTTTTGTTACCGATAAATTAGAACTAATTGCCCATCCATTTTTTACAGGTTTAGTATCTGCCATAAAGTCAGAACTTCTGGAAAAAGATGTTGGGTTGCTTATTTCAACCTTAGAAGATGGTCTTTGGCATACGAAACTGATAAAGAACAAAAGGGTAAATGGGATTATTTCTATGACACCGCAGCTAAACAGCCAGGATATTATAGAATTAAAGCATAATAGAGAAATACCGCTGGTACTTTTATTTAATGACCGGCGCGATAAAGACTCAATCTCAGTAAATATTGACTGGAAGAAAGGAATGAGTATAGCAATTCAGTATCTGTTAAAATTAGGACATACAAGAATAGCATTCTTACAGGGTAATTCTGCTTATGCCCCGGACCAGGAAAAACTTGAAGGGTACAGAGAGACCTTAAAGGACGCTGGGATAGAGCCTGATGATTCTTTGATAATAGAAACCCTGTATGAAAAAGAGAGGGTCCCGGAACTCATTCAGGTATTCTTGGACGTATTAGTCCCTCCGACAGCGTTTGTATGTGCTGATGATGTCTTAGCAGAAAAGACTATGCGTGTATTAAAAGAGATGGGTAAAAATATCCCAGATGATTTTTCAATTATTGGATTTAATGATATGGAAGTGGCATCAATGGTTTCTCCAACACTGACTACAGTACGGATCCCATTGGAAGAAGTAGGGCGATTATCTACACAAATGTTACTGAAACTTATGCATGGAGAGGCCATAGTAGAACGCCAGCCCCTATTACAACCAGAATTAATTATTAGAGAATCATGCGGAGGAGATTGTAAGGAATACGCATAAAAACAATTTCCTCGGTAAATCTGTCTCAAAAAGGAGGTGAGTTAATAAAAAGAGGGTACCGAGTTTATATATAAGGTCAAAGGTTTTGGACACTACTGATATAAGGTAAATGTGAATAATTAGTTAGGTAGAAAAGGAGGGAAAAATGAAAAGCATAAGAAAGTTAGGTGTTGCGCTGTTTGGTTTGTTGGTTTTTGCCGCAATGGTACCAACAAACTCGTATGGAAAGGATGTTGTAGTTGTAGCCAGTGGGACGAATATAGGCTTCTTTGATACGAATGGGACTTTGTTATATACAGTTACAAGTCCCGAGAATAAGCCTATAACAGATTTAGCAATTGGAGACGTTGACCCGGGTCATGCCGGAAATGAGATACTGCTCGTAAGCGGTAGCCAGTTCAACCTCATAGACATAAATGGAGTTCCTTACCGTTGGGGCGGTTGGCATTCAACTTTATCAGATTATTCTTTACCGGCCCCGCTTGATGTAGCAGTGGGTGATATTTTGCCAGATAACCCAGGTGAAGAGATAGTTATGCTGTTTAATGCGAAGGGCACCATAGGTCTCTTTGATGAGAATGCTTCTTTGCTCGGAGGGACTAAAGCTACAGTTCGTCTCCCAGGGCAACCACAACCATTTCCAGTAATAACAGGATTGACTGCTGGAGAGATTGATTCGTCTCATCGCGGTGATGAAATAGTGCTGATTGGAAAATCATCTGCTGGATTAGGTCTATACTCAGTTCTTTTTGAGAATGTGCCTAATCTAACTACTATCACACTTTATGGCAAGACAGTTAGTAAAGTTGCAATTGGAGATGTAGACCCAAGAAATACAGGGAATGAGTTGGTTTTTCTGTCTGATGATGGTGCTTATACTACATCCAATAGAATAGGAACCTGGTTTGGACAGATATGGGCGCCGGTCCCTCTTTCTAATATTGTAGGCGTCCGTGATGTTGCAGTAGGCGATGTAACTGATATGTTCTTTACCTGTGGGCCATTATATGCTGAGCCAGACCTCTTCATCCGGATTGACTATGGCAACAACTATATATGGGTAGGGTGGAGGCATGCATGGGCTTCTTATGGCTACGGGTACCTTCCTATGGATGCAATAGCAGTTGGAGACCTACCTATAGTATTGGATAGCGATGGAGACGGTGTTGCGGATGATGAAGATAACTGTCCATCTATATCCAATGCAAATCAGGCAGATAATGATAACGATGGATTAGGCGATGCCTGCGACCCGGATGACGACAATGATGGCGTAACCGATGAAACCGATAATTGCCCGATGATTGCAAATTCAGATCAGGAAGACTGCGATGGAGATGGCATTGGAGACGCCTGTGAAATAGATTCGGACAGTGATGGGGTAGTGGACGATTGTGATAATTGTCCAGCGATAGCCAATTCTGACCAGGCAGATTGTGACGATGATGGTATTGGAGATGCATGTGAATCTGATTGTGACGAAGATGGTGTCCCTGATGATTGTGAAGCAGGGCTAAGCGGTACATTGAAAGCCACTCCTTCTATATTGTGGCCAGTGAATCACAAGATGGTAGATATAGCACTCAGTGGAATAACCAGTAGTAATGGTGTTGTAACTTTAACTGTGAATAGTGTAACAAGCAACGAAGATATAAATGGACTTGGTGATGGGAATACAGCACCTGATTGGTCATCAATTCCATTGCAACTCAGGGCTGAAAGGTCTGGTAGAGGTATCAAGGACATTGGCCGTGTTTACACTATTTCAGTTACAGCGACAGATTGTGCTGGTAATGAAGAAGAACTTAGTGTAAATGTAACTGTTCCTCACGATAGGAGGTAAGGTTAAAAAATCAGGGGGAGGTATTTTCCCGTATCTCCCCCTGATATATTCTGTGTGAAAGGAGTGAGTTAAAATGGCTAAAATTAACAAAGTACTGAAAAAATTATCACTATTGGCATTAATAGGAGGTATTTATAGCCTTACGCTGTTTGTCTTTAGTTTCTCAAGTTGTAATGCAGCATCTTATCCTCAGAGTACTGCTACGCCGCTTGCAACAGATCTCTCTATGAATCAATATAAACTAAATGATGTGGGCGATATGGTTACAAAAGGCCCATGGATGGATGTACGGGCATTTGGCGCTGTTGGTGACGGGGAGGCTGATGATACTTTAGCAATACAGGGGGCTATTAATGCTTTACCAAGCGCTGGTGGAATTTTGTTTATACCAACAGGAATCTATAAAATTACAAGTGAGCTCTATATCGTTGAAAAACGTGCCATCATCATCAGGGGTGAAGGTGCAAATGAAACAATTCAGTATCCACCAATGATTACTGCGGAAGGAAGTATTTTAAAATGGGCAGGGATGGGAGGCGGAGTCGCTTTACTTAAACTTGTGGGTGTGGAGAACTTAGAAATATCTGACCTTTCATTAGACGGGGAAGGTATAGCATATTCTCTCGCCATACAGGTTCTAAATGGTGCGATAGATACATCCAGTATCCTGTTCAGGCGTATGGCTATTTGCTACTTTACAACGGGAATACAATTATCATCATACAACGCCTCAAATGTAGATACCAGTGTCATAGATGATGTGACGTTCAGGTCAAATACTACAGGAATTTCTTTTAATGCAAGCCAGGCTGTTGGATGGACGATTCGCAACTGTCATTTCCTCAATAACGCTACAGGTATTCATTTAGTAAACCAGGATCCTCTGGACAGCGGTGGTGGATTTTTCCTGGAGAACAGTTCTTTTAGCGACAGTGGGACCAGCATCAATCTTGCCTCAGTTAGCGATGGTATTGAAATTAGGAACTGTACATTTGAATGCGGTCCCAATGTAAAGGCTATATCTTGTGCGGCAACTGCTGGCCAACTAAGGATGTTGGTTCGTGTGATGAATTGCCGGATTGATGGAACGAGTCCAGATTTAGTAACATGGACAGGACAAGCCTCTCTGTATATGGATGGTAATAGGATAAAAGATGGGGTCGTCAGGCTTAATAATGCTATTTCTAATTCCTCTGTAGAGCCTGTACATACATTTATTGGAAACTGGTTTGCGGGAACCACTGCAGATTTGGTTTTGGACACGCCAACAGCATCAGACAGGGCTTATCTTGTTTTTGACTACAATAATCAACGAACCCAGGATGAAGCTGCAGGGACTTCTCCTGTTCTTCGGTTGAGACGAGCCGCTTATGGTGCAGGAGTAACGACAGAATGGGAACAATCACGCAATGGACTAAAGACGAAGAGCATTTCCGGTACAGGAATTAATGCAAATAACCTTCGGGGACAGGCAACTCTAAATGCTGGCACAGGGTCTCTTGTAGTAACCTTTCCAACTGCAGAACCTGATAACTCGTACTATATTCAATTAACCGGGAATGCAAATCGGACACTATGGGTTACCAATAAGACTGCGACAGGTTTTACTATAAACAGGTCAAGTACTACTGGGACAATGATAGTAGATTGGATACTCATTAGATAACAGTTGGGAAATTACTAGCGTAAAAGAAGATGAGGGGGGCAAAAAATGCCCCTTCATCTTTATCCTAAGATATGTCAAAAATTATTAAATGTTTATTCGTATCAACATTTATATTGGTCAGTTTTTTGGGATGTGGCAGGAAACACTCCAAAGAGGAGATAACATTTGCCTTCTGGAGTGACAATTTTAATAGAAGATTTGCTGAAAGATGTGTAGAGTATTATAATACTAACAGGAATCCCCGGATCCCTGTTAGATTCTTTCCGGCAGAAGGAAATTACACAGCAAAATTGCTCACGGCTATAGCAGGTGATTCTTCTCCTGATATAATGCTTTTAATGCCAGAGGATATTGCTGATTTTGCTTCCAGGGGAGCATTGTATGACCTTACCTCTTTTATTGAAAACGACCCTGAATTTATTAAATACAAAAGTGATAGTTGGAAAGAGGTGTGGGATAATAATAAATTCAATGGCAGAGATTATGGGATACCTATATGGACTAACTCTATATCTATCTTCTATAATAAAACACTTTTTGATAAGGAAGGCATTTCTTATCCTGATGAGACCTGGGATTGGGATATGCTATTGCAGTCTGCAAAGAGATTGACAAAAGATGCCGATGGCGATGGTCGTAATGAACAATTTGGTTTTGGAGGTGTTCCACTTGACATGCGGGGATGGCACCTCTATTTATATATACGTCAGAACAGGGGAGCATTCTTTAACGAGGACAGGACTAAAAGTTTAATTAATATGCCAGAGGCGGTTGAGGCAATTCAATGGGTTGTGGATTTGTCTAAAAAACATCATATTGCGCCAACTAAAACAGAGATGACTACAGGAGAATTCGGCTGGGGAGGCGAGACTCTTCTTCTAACCGGGCGAGTGGCTATGATATGGGGGGGAAGATGGATGATGCTCCCTCTTTCTGATGCCAAAGACTTAAAATTTGAATGGGGTGTATCGCCTTTTCCATCTGGTAAGCAGAGGGTTACAGTAAGTGCTGCTGTATATCTTGCCATTTCTGCAAAAACTAAACATCCTCAAGAATGTTGGGAATTCCTGAGGTTTATGATGGGTGAAGAAGGGCAAAAACTTGTAATAAGTGACCGGTGCGAAATTCCAGTGCTTAAATCTCTCGCTTACTCACAGGAATATCTTAATAGATTTTCGCGCCCAAGAGAAAACGAAATCTTTATCCAGGAATTAGAGCACGCTGAATCTTATCCTTACGTTGCCGGTCAGATGTCATGGATGGACGAGGCAAGGCAAGTTCTGGAAATGGCATACCTGGGTAAAATAAGTGTTAAAGAGGCATGTGATGAGATTGCCCGGAAACATGAAATTCTTTTGGGGTCAGGGGAGATTAAACCATAAAAAAGGGTTTACCTTGATAGAGCTTTTGATAGTAATTGCTATCATCAGTATTCTTGCAGCATTTTTATTACCTGCCATTAAGAATGCAAGGGGGATGGCAAAAAGAGCGTCATGCACAAATAACCTAAAACAACTTGGGTTGGCTATTGAGATGTATAAGCAAGATTACAATGACAGGTATCCTTATCAAAAAGACCAGGAAGAGGCAGGGGCATTTGGTCCACCTTCAGGTGACCCATCATTCATGGCTTCTATCAGACCGTATGTTTTAGAACTTGCAGGAGGATTTCAGTCGTCAAGGCAGGCATTATTCCGCTGTCCTACCGCTACTATTTATACCGGGTTGCCACCGGACGAAACTACAGATATATCTTATAATTTCAATGGCTACTGTAGTGGACAGTCTACCCCACAGAATGCCTCTGTTAGAATAGTCTTGGGTTGCGCCCAGAGAACGAATGTTTCCAGGGGATTACCATGGCCAGCATCAGGAGGGGTAGATGGAGACCATCTATCATGGCAGAACCATGATGGCGGAAGGAACCTCCTTTATGGTGATGGACATGTTAGATGGAAGAAAGAAGCAGATATACCGAATGACTGGGCATCAGGTAACGAATGGGATTTTACAAATTAGGATTAATAACAGGCAAAGAAGGAGTATGAAAGGAGTAAGTAAAAATGTTAAAAATTAACAAAATACCGAGAAGTAATGTTGTTATGAGTAATGCAGAACTGTTTTCTGAGGTCGTGGGCCTTTCACCCAAATCTATACATCCCGAGCCGACAAATATCTGCAATTCCAACTGCGTCTTTTGTCCACAACCATCCCTTCGGAGAGACAGAGGGATCATGTCCTTTAATCTATACTCTCGTCTCATGGATGAGGTATTTGAGTTAGGATGCCGCTCTTTGATTTTATACTGGATGGCAGATCCTTTAGGAGATCCGCAGATATTCCGAAAGATAGAATACGCCAAGGTAAAAGGGTTTGACGTTTTTACTTCAACCAATGCGGGGCAATTGACTGCGGAAAAATCAAAGCGGCTGTTTGCCACGGGACTCGACAAACTGAATATCAGCCTGGAAGGAACAGATCCTGATGTCTACGGAAAGATCCGGTGCGGGCTAGACTATCAGACAACAGTCAATAATGTCGAGAGATTCTTTCGTCTTAAGAATGAACGGGGCTCAAGTAAGCCATACGTTGTCATGCGTACGGTCTATATGAGTACCACTGCTGATAGTGTAGAGGACTATATTCGTAAATGGAGAGAGCAGAGCGACCAAATCGACATTGCCTCTGTTGCTAATTGGGCTGGTAATTCAGATTATGATACTCGTCGCAACGCGGGTCAACACGGAATCAAGCGCAAGCCATGTGCGAGACTTTGGCGGGATATTTGCATTACCTGGGATGGTATTGCTGCCCCCTGCTTCTTCGACTCGGATCTCCATTATCCCCTTGGATCAGTTCACGACCACAGCCTTGTCGATTTGTTTAACCATCCGCTCATGGTGGAATTGCGCCAGATGCACCAGGCGTGCTCTTTCTCAAACCATCCACTCTGTGCGAACTGTGACGAAAATGTGGCGCGGGAAAGCAATCCCGACATAAAGTTGATAGACCGTGCAGGGAAAAGAATATCTCTTGAAAGGCAAAACAAGTCCGATCTCGAGGCGATACTGCAGGTGATCCCAGATGAGTTCGGGTACAAAGTTGAAAGTGTGTGAACACTATCGTTGGGAAAGAGTCGTGGTTCCTCAGTATGGAAGGAGATTGTAAATGAAAAGATTTTTATTGAGTATTATAATAATTTGTAACCTAAACATGAATTATGCCTTAGGCATGGTGATAGATGATGTTCTTTTATATGTGCCATTTGATGAGGATGTCACAGCCAGGATAACCAGAGGCAATCCACAGGGGATAATAAAAGGAGAAGCAAAATTTGTTGATGGTATAAAAGGGAAGGCATTGCTTACAGGTGGGACAAATCCTTCGGTTTCATTTGATATGGATAAGAATATATCATGGGAGCGCGGAGCCCTGGAGATGTGGGTTAAACCTCTCTGGGATGGTATTGATAATCCACAAGTTGGAATATGTAGTTCAACCAAATTTGGTATCAGTGGCATTGCGAATGGGATGTTAAGGATATATGGAGAAACAAGTGACGGTGTTCCGTTTCAAATACCGGTAGGGGTCAATCAATGGAAGAAGGGAGAATGGCACCATATAATTATAACCTATAAAGAAGGTATTATTGAAGCCTATGTAGATGGACTTATCTCATCACGTCAAAACGATCTGCATTTACCTCTCTCCTCATTTAGATGGTTAACCATAGGTTCTTCTCTTCCTCAAGAAACGGTTATAGATGAAATTTACATATACCGGCATTTTTTATCAGCCGGAGAGGCAAAGACAGCCTATCAGCATGCCATTCAGGGAAAGAATGGATGGTATACACCACCCAGTGTCCTCATTCCCAAAATAACAGGAACTACTCACAGAAAACCACGTTATCCGGAGATAGACGGAGTTATCAGTCCTGGTGAATGGTGGGCTGATACTATCAGTTTTACAGGATATATAAGTGAGATTACAGGAGAATGGGCAAAATACCAGACAACCACATATCTCTCATATGACGATGAGAATTTCTATTTCGCCTTTGCAACAGAATTAGCCAATCCTGAAGAGAGTGATGGACTTTTTGAGGCGTATTTCTCTAAAGGAGACGATAAGATACAAAGGTTTTCTTTTAATATGCCAAGGAAGGTGTCATCAACATCCGATGAATTGTTTTATGAAACTGGCATCAGTGATGGAAAGTGGATTGGTGAAGTGAGATTACCCTTGAGTATCATGGGTATAAAACAAATAAATGAAGATGAAGGATGGCGGATTAACTTTGTGCGAAATTTTCCCTCTTCACATGAAAAAACACTCTGGTCACTCGGTGACCTGTCAAAGACTGATGATTTTGCAAATGTTAAATTCACACCAAGGACGCACGGCGTTCATCTCCATCTTGATAATGAAAAACTTTTGAAAGGCGAAATCAATGGCAAAATTACTATAGTGCCTCGGGAAGAGGCACTATCACGAAATAGAGACGTTAGACCTATGTGGCCCCATCCGATGGAAGAATTCCGGCATACACTGCAAATCAAAGGGTCCGGAACAATGGAAGAAGAGAAAAAGATCGAGAAGTGGTTAACAAGAAATATGGGTGAGTTGTGGATTCCTATAAAGGAATTGAATTATAAGTTGGACGAATCGGTCAGCAGATTGGTTTTTAGATTAGAAGATTTGGAAGAAGAAGGTAAAACCGGGCGGACCTACTATGACCTCGTTTTACCTTTTGCGTATTCTCCACCAAAAGCAATAGTAAGAAATATGCTCTTTGAACAAAAGATGCTCATTGATTTAGATATGGGTGGGATAGACGAACAAGAAGTTACGGGGCATATCCAAGTAAATGCGAAGGATACTGTGAAGGACTTGTTCAAAATACAAATACCGCTTTTCAAAAATAGTAAAACATTTGAAGTTGATATTCAAAAACTTAAAGTTGGCGAATATGATTTAAATATAGAGATTGAATCTCAAAAAGGCGAAAAGATAAGAGAGGTTACCACCTCATTTTCTAAGATTACTGATTTAGACTGGGAGACGGTAAAGAACCTGGGTAAGGAAGACATAGTGCCTTTACCATGGCATCCTGTTGCCATTTCAGGGAATAAAGTGGGAGTATTGGGAAGAGACTATTATTTAGGCGGGCTATGTCTGCCCGAGAAGATTGACGTGGCTGGCAAAAATATTTTAGCATCCCCTGTAACATTAGAATGTATAGTAAACGGAAATAAAGTTAACTTGTTAAAGAGCCCTTCAAAAATCATAAGTCAGAGAAAATCCGAGGTAGTGTTCAAGAATATTGAAGAACTATCAGGGTTGAGAATAGAAAGTCAGGCTCTGATAGAATTTGATGGAATGATGAAAATAGATTTAGATTTGGTTCCATTGGGAAAGACGGCAAAGATAGAACGGTTGAAACTAATAATACCTATAAAAAAGGATATGGCTAATCTCTTACAATATGCCAGTAGCTGGGATTCAGCCCGTCAGTCTAAACAACCCTCATGGAAAGAACTGTGGAACTGTATTGAATTACCTGATACTTTAGGTGAGGTATGGAAATCCTGGTTTAGGTTTCATCTCTGGGTAGGTGGTGGAAAGGATTCTGATACAGGAATTTCCTGGTTTGCTGAAAGCGATGAGAACTGGGTAAATAAAGACAATAATAACGTTCAAAGTATAGTAAACAATAAAGATTCTGCAATAGTAGAGATAGTCTTTATTGACAGTCCAGTAGAAATCGCTAAATCCATTCGTTTCACATTTGGGCTGCAGGCGACGCCTGTAAGACCCTCCATCAATAGCAGGATTTACAGGGCAGGGTCAAATGTTTATGAAGGTGGGAATTTAAACGCCAGTTTTGATGATTTCTATGGAAATGGATATTCAGCATTTAATCCTTCAGGTTCAACAGGACTCATAGCCCTTTCAAATGCTACAGGAGTTTTTGTAGCCCCATACACCGTAGCTAATTATTTCCCGCTTGTATCTATGCCAGGTCCATACGATTTTTATAAAGGATGTGCCTTGAGTATGGGAAGTCCGCCTTTCATTGAATCATGGAAAGCAATAGGGCATCAACTTGAGTATGGATTAGTGCCAAATCTCAGGTCCTGTATAAAAAGCCGATTTAAGGATTACTTTGTCTGGAAGATGAAATACTTATTTGAGAATTATAATCCGCCGCTCGTATATATAGATAATATGGGAGTTCCTCAATGCAACAATATCCTTCATGGGTGTGGTTATGAGAAAGGCGGGCGCCGTTATTGCACGTTTCCAATTTTTGACCTCAGGGATTTCTTGAAACGGAGCAGGGTAGTTCTTACCATCCTTGGTAAAAAGCCTCCCTATTTCTACGTCCATTCAGGATATTCCCTGCCTCCTGTTCATTCATTTGCCGACATAGGTCTTACAGGAGAACAATATAATGAAATTTTAGGAGAGAGATTAACGAAGGGAGAATCTCTTGACTATCATGATATAATGGATTGGACAATGATGAAATATGAATTCAGAGGTGGTCCGTGCGGTTTGGCAAGGATATTCCTTCCGGAGTTCACTGGTTCGCCGCCTGCTCCGGCAAAATATTTTGAAGAGAATCCCGGCCTACTTAGAGATAAAACCGAGGGATTGGTTTCTATAGCATTACTTCATGATGGAAATCTCTGGAATGCCTATTGTGATAACACAGTGATAAACAGGGTATGGAAGGCACTATCAGACTTTGGCTACTTTGATGCAAAATTCAGTCCCTATTGGGAGAATAACATCTTTAAACCAGGTAACAAAGAAACGAGGGTTAGTTATTACCGAAAAGATAATACAATGCTTTTGGTGGTAAGCAATCCCACAGAATCGGATATAAATGAAATAATAGAGATAGACTTTGCCAATCTTGGCTTTAAGATTAAAGAGGCGGAAGATATTTATCGTTCAGAAAGATTCTCATTAGATGGTAACAGGATACCGATGACTTTAGCGAAGAGGAATTTCAGACTCATTTTAATTAGGGGACAATAAAAATGTCAGTTATATTAGTTAAAGAACCATCTCTGGAGAATAAATTTACTGCATACGTAAACTGTGGGCATCATATAGGAAAACTTGAATACAACTGGGCAAATTTTTTTTATCAGAATGGATTGGATACCTTAAAATATTTTAACCATTATATTATGAAAAATCTATCGAGGTTAAAAGGGAATAAATTCATAAGGTCTCACAATGTTATTACTACTAATTCAGCCTCATATAGAGGGAATAGGTATAATTGGAAAACAATTGACAGAATTTATGATACTTTAATGGATTATAACCTGAACCCGCTCGTTGAAATGGGCAGTATCCCTTCAAATCTTGGTAAGGATGGTCTACTTAAAGACTTCATAGGATGGGAGGAGTTAGTATATAATTTTATTAAACATCTCGTTAAAAGATACGGGAAAGTAAAGGTAAGAGATTGGTATTTCTCACTTTGGAATGAACCTGATTTATCCTCAGGAAAAAATACATTAAGAGTCAAAGAATACTGTAAAATGTATGATTTTACTGTTAAAGGAGCCGTTTCCGCATATTCTGATATCCGGATAGGAGGTCCTGAAAGTGCAGGAGATACCTGTTTTATTGACGGATTTCTTAAACATTGTGCTGAAGGCAAGAACTATGCTACTGGGAAGATGGGTTCAAGGCTTGATTTTTTCTCCTTTCATATCTACTGTAACAGCCCTGATAAGAAACCTGTGTCATCCCATTTTCATGATAAATGTGGGGAGGTAAAGACTTTAATTTCTGCTTACCCTGCGTTTGCCAATATACCGGTACTATTAACAGAATGGGGTATGACATGGGGAGGAGTTTATACACATTTTCCAACAAATTACAGAAATGATAACTATGCCGCTGCTTTCACGTGTAGGATTGTAAAAGGTATGATTGATGCGGATTGTAATTTACTTGTTTTTTGCGGATTTTCCGAGAATAACTGGAAGGGCAAATACGAGACAGGTAATTTTAATAATACCAGATCAATTATTACGAAAGATAATATCAAAAGGCCGGTATTTGGTGCATATGAGTTACTCAATATGTTAGGGCAAAACAGGGTATATTTTGGCAGAGGCTCAAATTCATTTAAATTTGATGGACTGGCAACAGTGGATAAAGATTCGGTTAAAGTTCTTATGTGGAATTTTCATGATGACCCTGATATTCAAGAATCGGATGCTACCATTGCTCTTACTATAAAAAATATTCCAATAGAAAAAGAGAACCTGAATTATGAGGAATACCGGCTTGATTCTTTTAATAATAATAGTTATAGTGCCTATGTGGAATTTGGGCAACCCCTTAATCTGACAAAAGCACAGATTAAAGAGTTACAGCGGATGGCCGATGGTGTTACGAAGCCAGTTAAAAGAGAGAAGATATCCTTAAATAAAAAATCAGTCACAAAGGAGGTTAGAATTCCAATGCATGGGGTAATATTAATTAGAATATGGTAAACGGGACCATGATAAATAGGAGGTGGGTAAAATGGATGTGAAACAGGTTTTAAAGTTAGCAACATTGGTGTGTATGGGGACAATTGTAATAGCAGGAATGGTTTGGTCTGAAGAAGTTGGCAAGAATATGTTGCAAAATTCAAGTTTTGACGATATAGACCAGGAAGGGGCTCAAAATTGGATGGTTAATGGTTCTGCTCCACTCAATACCGAGGTTGTAGAAGAGGCGGAAAATGTTCATTCCGGGATGAGGGCAATTAAACTCTCTTTAAAAGAAGGCACTAAAGAGGGTGCTTATTATTCAAGGCTGGGTTACCCTATCTCTCCTAAAGTTAAATACGAAATTTCAATATGGGCTAAAGGAAAGGGAAAACTCATTTTGAGCCTCTATCACTATATAAAGTCCGAAGATGGGAAAGAGGATGATAAGTTTCTTACCTCACCTACAGTAACATACGAAAAGATTTCTGATGGCGGCTATGGTTATTATACATTATCAGAAAACGAATGGAAAAATTACAGGTTCAGTTACGTTCTGAATACTGTGGAAACAGGCGTAAATACTGCCCGATTTGCCATCGCACTTCAAGGTGAAGGGGGTTATGCCTATGTTGACGATTGTTTATTTGGTGAATTAAAATAATAGAGAAGATAAGATGAGATACATTAAACTTGCAGGGAATTACTATGAGATTGGGTTTCAACAGGGGTCTATGCTCAAGAGTGAAATCAGGGCAGTTTTTGATAGATACTGCGGTTTTGATGTAGACAAAATCAGTAAGGATAGAATAAAAATCTTAGAGAAGACCACAAGAGACTTCTTTCCGGAGATTATAGACGAATTAAAAGGCATTGCAGATGGTTCTGGAATGAGTTTTGAGGAAATATTCCTGAGGAATGTATTTGTTAATCTGTGGCTGGGAAATATTTCAGATAAGTGTACATGCGTTGCATTTATTGATAAAGAAAATGGTATAATATTAGGAAAAAACAACGATGTTGAAATACACGAAGGCGACCCAATGGTTATTAAAGAGATTATATTGCCTACTGGGGTGAGAGTATTTTTGTATTCACATATAGGGACAGTATGGGGCGGAGACGGGATGAACAGTGCAGGGTTATGCATGGGGCTTACCTCGGTTGGGTCAAAATACAAGATGGGAATGGCTGGATTACCCGTCCTATTTTTTCTTTATGAATCATTGAAAAAGTGTAAAAGTGTTTCTGATGTTAAAGAAAGACTTCGTGGAAAAGAAACCCTTGGTAAAGGGTATAACCTTCTGATTGCAGATTCAGATGGTAGTTTATCTGTATTTGAATTAGCCTGTCCAGAGATGAGAGTCAGAAAATCTGAAAACAATTATATCTTTTGTACAAATACTTATAAACATCCTGACCTGATAGACAAAGATGCAAGGGCACCGGTTCAAAAGAGTAATGCAGAAGGAAGATACAGAACTTTAAGTAACCTCCTTACAGGGACCAGATGTTATAATATAGATATGATGAATAATATTCTGAGAAACCATGACGAAACAGGTCCTATTTGTCAACATTATAGAGATGGCCTTCAGACAATTGGTTCATATATTGTAATCCCTAAGAAAGGTAAGTTCTTTGCCATGTCTGGACATCCATGCACAGGTGAATATAGAGAGTATTACTATGATAGATAAAGAGAAATTAAAGTCTTCGATGGAATTAGCCTGTAGATGGCTTATAGATACTGCCCAGGTAAGGACAGAAAAACTTACCTTTGAGAAAAATTCCAAGGGATATAAATATAAAAATTGGCAAGGGGCTATAAGGAATGAATACAAGGTTTCAAAGAAGGAATGGGATTTCTTCGGCACTGTCTGGCATACAGGACAGGCAATAAAGGCGTTGGTTATGACTTATCGTCTTCTCGGGAAGGAACAGATTCTGCAATCGGCAAAGTATTCGGCTAAGTTCTTGATAAACCAACAAATCTTAGATACTTCTGACCCGGATTATGGATTCATTAATGCTTATGAAGATTTTGGTGATGGGGTAAATATATCTGCAATAAATGGATGTCTTGAGGGACTAATTCATTTAAGTGAGATTGATGAAACTTACAAAGAAAACGTCATTCTGGCATTAGAATGGATTGCAAAAAAGGCATATATAGATGGAGAAGGTTTGTTCTACGATGTGTATTTTCCCTGGAAAAGAGAATTTGCTATAAGGCCGTATCTTACCAGGGACAATGCACCAGGGCGTCCACTTTTAGATGATGGCGTTTTCATTAAAGGTTATCATCTTTCAAAAAATGAAAGGTTTAAGAAGATCTTTTTTGAGACAGCAGAACGGGTTCTCAGGGATGAAGATCCACCTGGTAACTGGATACATTATGCACCTTGCAATCCGGAGAGGGGTAATATTCATCCGCGGATGGCATATTGGTGGGCAAGACCTATGTTAATGGCATATCAGGAGACAGGTGATAAAAAATATCTGAATTGCGCAAAACGGTGTGCAGATTGGTACGCAAAGGCTCAAAGAAAAGATGGCGGTATTTTCAGGAATACATACATTGATTTCAACACAGATAGTTTTGGCCATGCCACATCAGGCATAGCCTGTGCTGTAATATTATGGCATGACTTTGAAAAAATCACAGGACAAAAAATCTACAATAAACATTTGATACAGGCATTAAAATATTGTCTTTCAATGCAATTTAGAGAGCCACAGGATGCAAACCTTAAAGGTTGCATTTTAGAAAAAGTTATTCCACCTGATGGAACAGATGTCTCTCCATACCATGTTCGTGACCTCGGGACTATCTTTTTTATCCAGGCAGCTTCATTAGTCTTACGGGATTTTAATAAAATTTTATGAATGACAGAGAACGTTTTTTAAGAACCATGCATTTTGAAGAACTTGATAGAGTTCCTTACTGGGAACTCTGGTATTGGGAGGATACTTTAAAACGATGGTATAATGAAGGACTGCCAAGGGATGTTAACCTGGCAGAATATTTTGGCGTAGACCGCAGGGAAGATATAGGGGTAAACCTTAAAGTCGTTCCCCATTTTGAAGAAACTACTATTGAAGAATCAGGTGAATACAGAATTTTTATCAGGACTGATGGGGTGACATGCAAGGAATTTAAAGGACGAGGAAAATCATCCATGCCGCACTGGATAGATTATCCTATAAAAAACCGTGATGACTGGAACGAATTCAAAAGAAAACTTAATCCAAACTCTCTGTCCAGATATCCTGCATGGTGGGGAGATAGGAAGAAAACACTTGCACAACGGGATTATCCTGTAAAGATAGAGGCAGGCAGCCTTTATGGGTGGCTTAGAAATTGGATAGGAGTGGAAAGATTTTCCATGATGTTTTATGATGAACCTGATTTTGTTCATGAGATGATGGATTATATTACCGAGTTTGTAATAAATACAATCCATAGGGCATTAGATGATGTAAAAATAGATTATGCCTGTCTATGGGAAGATATGTCGTATAAAACAGGTTCATTATTGTCGCCCAGGATGTTTAAGGAGTTTATGATGCCAAGGTATAAAAAAATTACAGGATTACTTCGTGAACATGGGGTTGATATAATATTTATAGATAGTGACGGTGATATAAATGAATTAATCCCATTATGGTTTGAATCCGGTATCAATGGAATGTATCCTCTGGAAGTAGCAGGTGGGATGGATACTGTGAAGTTGAGAAAGAAATATGGTAAAGATATTCTTCTGATTGGAGGTATTGACAAAAGGGCATTGGCAAAAGGGAAAGAGGCAATAGATAAGGAACTCCTCTATAAATTGCCATTTCTATTCACAAAAGGTGGCTACATCCCGTGGGTAGACCATCTTATACCTCCGGATGTCTCTTTTGAGAATTATATGTATTATCTCAACCTGATGAAAAAGATATCACTAAACCCTGAAAAATATCTATGACAATAGTGCAATGAAAATGCGGAGAATTTTTAAAAATACTACAGAACTACAGAATATAGCCAGGGATATAAGAAGTGATATAGTGGAAATGGTGTGGCAGGCAGGGAGTGGGCATATAGGGGGTTCGCTTTCATGTGTTGAGATACTTGTTGCTTTATATTTTCATGTAATGGATATTAACCCGTCTAATCCATATTGGGAAGACAGGGACAGATTTATATTGTCAAAAGGACATTCAGCGGCAGCATTATATGCAACTTTAGCCGGATGTGGGTATTTTGAAAGGGAATTACTTTTTAATTCATTTATCCGTGTTGGTGGAATACTTCCTGAGCATCCTGATATGAGAAAAACCCCTGGTATAGATATGAGTACAGGCTCACTGGGTCAAGGTTTATCCGTTGCTGCCGGAATGGCATGGGGAGCAAGATATATGAAGAAGAAATTCCGTATATTTTCCCTTATGGGTTGCGGAGAAATGCAAGAGGGTCAGATATGGGAATCAGCGATGGCCGCATCCCAACTTGGTCTGGATAATCTTATTGGTATCATAGATTACAATAAGTTACAGGTTAATGGTCATATAGATAAGGTGATGGGTGTAGAGCCATTGCGGGATAAATGGTTTTCATTCGGTTGGGAAGTGAAAGAAGTAGATGGGCATAGTATTTTTCAGATAATAGATACGCTTGAATCGGTCAATAACTATAAGGTTAAACCCAAGGTAATCATAGCCCATACAGTTAAAGGTAAAGGGGTGTCATTTATAGAAGGTAAGTATGAATTCCATGCGACAACGTTAGACAAAAAAGACTATGAATTAGCAATGCAGGAATTAAAAATAGTCAAATGAACAAGACTGGTAAAGATTTTAGAGATACCTATGGAAAAATATTGGTAGAAATAGGTCAGTCCAATGACAAAGTGATAGTAATAGATGTTGATGTAGCACATCCAACCAGAGCACATCTATTCTGGCAGAGTTTTCCGGAACGATTTGTAGAACTGGGTGTGGCAGAGAGTAACGCAATTTCATTTGCGGCGGGTGTAGCAACACTGGGATTAGTTCCGATAGTCAACATATTTGCCTGTTTTGCAAGCCAGAGGGCATGTGACCAGGTGAGTATATCTGTAGCATTTCCGAGATTAAATGTAAAGATTTGCGGGTGTTATGCAGGTCTTACCACGCCTAATACAGGGGCAACGCATCAGTCTATAAATGACATAGCGATAATGAGGTCTTTGCCCAATATTGTTGTAATAGAGCCTGCAGATGAGATGGAATTAAAAGAAGCGTTATCATGGGCAGTTGAATACGAAGGCCCGGTTTATTTCAGAGTAGTAAGGTGCCGCCTATCAAAGATATTCTCACAAGATTATAGATTTCAATTTGGTAAAGGGACAATATTGAGGGATGGGAAAGATGTAACACTGGTAGGTTCAGGAATGATGAGTTCAAGATGTATAGAAGCAGCAGAAGAATTGAATAAAAAGGGAATATCAGCCAGGGTAATAAGTATATCTACTTTAAAACCTATAGACAAGGAATTAATCATTGAATCGGCTAAGCAAACCGGTGGTATAGTAACGGCAGAAAATCATAGTGTGATAGGAGGATTAGGTAGTGCTGTAAGTGATGTTCTGTCAGAATATTTTCCTGTGATAGCAAAGAAGGTAGGTATAGAAGATATGTATGGTGAATCAGGCAGGTTAGATGAGTTATTTAAAAAATATAATCTTACCGCAAAGAATATTATAGATGCGGCATGTGAAGTAATGAGGCTGAAGAAATGAATGATGGGAATTTTCTGACAAGATTATGAAGAATGTATTAAGGTCGGCTTTTGTAATACCGGGTCATTTACCTGAAAAGAGATGGGTTTTAAAATGAAGATATTTGAAAGAATACATAGGGTAGGTTATGGTAAATGCAGTATCAATATCTATTTGATTGATTGTATGGGGGAATATTTAATGATGGATATGGGCTTACCCTCTATTATTAATCAAGTTTTGGAAGGGATTAAACAGGACAATATAGATTTAGATAAGATTAAAATAATATTAGTATCACATGCACATGCGGACCATATAGCAGGTATCGGAAAGGTGAAGGAAGAAAGATTTAACAATTGTAAGGTTGCTGCTCACAAGAATGATGCAGACTTTGTAGAGAATGGTGACCCGGTCAGAACCTGTTCTGCCATTCCTAATTTCAAAACGGAGTTTTATACTTGTAAGATAGACATTAGATTGGAAGAAAATGACATATTACAGGTTGGTAATGTAAAGTTTAAGGTATGGTCTCTACCAGGGCATACCCCAGGCTCATTGGGAGTGGAATTTGCGATAAATGGGACTAAATATCTGATGTACGGCGATGTAGTCTACCAAGATGGAGGATTGGGGCTTATTGATGCCCATTGGGAATCAAATATCAAAGACTATATTAACAGTGCAGAAAAGATAAAGAGCATAAAACCCGATTTTATCCTACCTGGACATGGTATATGGTTTAAGTATTCAGATACAATAATAGACCAGGCATTAAAGGCACTGCATTTTTATTTGGGCCGTCCAGAAATAGCTGACCAGTGGATATACCACACACCACCGGGAGAGGATAAAGATGTAAAGATTTTGAGAGATTAGAGAAAATGGTGGAATCTAAAAGACCCATACCTGTAGGGATAAGTTTTCATGCCTCATGGTGGCATGAAAATTATGGAATCAAATTTGATCAGGTCCATTATACTAATCCTGAATACAGAATAGAGAATGATATCAAGATGAGGAAAATTTTGTATGAGCGGTTTGGAGATATTGGGCTGGGAGAGTCAAATCCAGAACCCATACTGGTAGTCAGTGGGTATGGTATTGCAACAATACCTGCCTTATTAGGCTGTAAGATGGTCTTTTTAGAAAATGATGAACCTTATGCCTTAACATCTGACCTGAATGATAAAGAAATTGAAGAACTTAAGATTCCAGAAAATATCAGTGAGTTTTATCCTTTAAATGAGATTATTAAAAATGCAGAAAAAATAAGAGAGAAATACGGCAAGGTAGAGGTTTGCATTAATTGGCAAGGTGTTCAAAATATAGCCCTGAAAATTAGAGGGGAACAACTATTTGTTGACTATTATACTAATCCCGAATTAGCCCATAAGGTCTTAAGTATTGTTACAGAGATGATTATTAAGGTTGTAAGGTTTTTTGAAAAGAGGTTTGGAACGTCTAAGGAACCCAATAGACTTTATACAACCAGTAACTGCACAGTAGACTTAGTTTCAAATGAGATATACGAAGAATTTCTATTACGATATGATTCTATCTTAGGTGAAGAATTCAAGAACTTAGGGATACATCATTGTGGCATTGTAGATAAGTCAATGCCAGGGTATCAAAGAGTAAAGAATTTAAAATTCCTTGAAGCAGGTTGGGGCTCAGATATACGTAAGGCAAGGGAAGGACTACCTAATTTACAGATGAACTGTAGATACGGACCTGTGAGAATACAAGGTGTTTCTGCTAAACAGGTAGAAGATGATATAAGAAAACTTATTGAATCAGGAGCACCGTCTATTTCAGTGGTTGGAGTAGATACCAAGACGCCTGATGAAAATATAAGGGTGATGTTTAATACTGTAGCAAAACATAACCTCAATAAAATGGAAATTAGGACTTTACCATACGATAATATTATGGCAACACCGTAAGGGTATCTTTAAATTACCTTATAATAGGAAAGACTTATTAAAATATATGTGGTATAAGATGCACTGGAGCAGGATTTTAGTGGATATGCATATTCCGGATTGGGACACGAGGTTCCTTGCCAAGTTAAATCCGGAACGTTACGTTGACTTAATGGAAAAAGGCGGGGCGACTTGCGCTATGGTTTATGCAAACTCACACGTTGGTCTGTGTTATTATCCAACAAAAGTTGGCAGGATGCACCATGGACTTAAAGGACGTGATTTCTTTGGAAAGGTATTAGAGCTCTCTCATAAACGCGGATTATCAGTTGTAGCATACTACAGTTTAATCTTTAATAACCGGGCATACATTGAACATCCTGAGTGGCGTACCATTGCCTATGGCTCGCCATGGACGGTTCGCTATGGCACATGTTGTCCGAATTCACCTTACCGTGATTTTACCCTTGCTCAGATAGAAGAAATATGTAGTGGGTATGATTGTGATGGTATCTTTTTTGATATGACATTCTGGCCGGGTATTTGCTATTGCCCGCATTGTATTGCCCGTTACCGTAGGGAAGAAGGAAAAGAACCACCACGTGTGATTGACTGGCAGGATCCTGAATGGGTCAGGTTTCAGAGGGTACGCGAGAAATGGCTGGATGAATTTTCTGGGGTCATAACAAAGAAGGTCCGTTCAGTAAATCCAAAGATGACAGTCACTCATCAGTTTTCCACGGTTTTATGGGATTGGCGATTAGGTGTTCCTTTCAGTATGGCTGAACATTGTGACTATTTAAGCGGAGATTTTTATGGTGAGGCTATTCAACAGTCTATAGTATGTAAGATTTTCTTCAGCCTTTCGGGAAAAAGACCTTTTGAATTTCACACCTCCCGGTGTCTGGACTTAACAGACCATGTAACGATGAAATCCACACAGCGTCTTGAAACTCAGGCGTTTATAGCCCCTGCACACAGTTCGGCATTTATGTTTATAGATGCTATTAACCTGGATGGGACATTGAATGAAGGTGTCTATACACAGATCCGTTCACTATTTGACAAGATGGCTCCTTATGAATCCGAACTTGGTGGCGAGTTATGTGCAGATGTGGCAGTATATTACAGCCAGGAATCAAGGTTTAACCCTAAAGAAAATGGTAAGCACGTTACACAGATAGAACAAGGCATGAACCGAATGCCTCATTGGGATGCAGTGTTAGGTTCTTGTCGCAGTCTTCAGCAGGCACATATTCCCTTTGGTATAGTAACAAAACACAACCTGTCTGAACTAAAGAAGTATCAGGTTCTGGTATTACCCGATGTTCTATTCATGGATATGGATGAAGTTGACGCCATAAAAAATTTTGTATCAAGAGGAGGCTCTCTTTATGCAAGTTATCGGACCTCAATAAACAAAACAGATGGCACGACTGCTTCGGATTTCCTGCTTGCTGATGTTTTCGGAGTTTCCCTTTCAGGAAGTGAACAGAAAGGACTGGCATATTTCACACCAGCGGATAGTAGGCTTAAAGATTGGATGTCGCCACAAGATCATATAATACACTCTGGGGGCCTGATTTCAATTAAAACACGGAGTGCAGAAGTTTTAGCTACCAGAACACTACCTTATACTGATCCTGATAAGGGTGATATTTTTGGTAAAACATTCTCTTCTATTCACAGCAATCCACCTGGTCCGTCTGGCAAAGAACCATCTATTATCTTTAATAAATTCGGGAAGGGACATGTCATTTATGCTACAGGTGCTTTGGAGTCTGTTGACTACGATGTGAATAGACGTGTCTTTGCAAATTTAATCCGGATTTTGTTACGTAAGCCAGTCTGGTTTGAAGCCAAAGCACATCAGGCAGTAGAAGTTGTTCTTTTCCACCAGGTAGACCGTAAGCGAATGCTGATTAGTATTTTAAATTCTAATGATGAATTGGCAGATATTCCGTTTGATGTGCACCTTCGCGTAAGGGTTCCTGATGGATTCAAACCATTCCGTATAGTGCAGCTTCCTGATTTGGAAGTTCTGGAACATAATATTCGGAATGGGTATGTGGAAACACAAGGGAACGATGTCAAGATTTTCGCTATGTTAGGGCTAGAATATCGGTAATTTTAGTATGTAGATATTTCCCAAAAATCATCCCCAAATCCCCCCAAATAGATTTTTTTAGGACATTTCTAAATTGGCTTGACAAGACAACTATTGACTCATAAGTAAATGTTACCGGAGCATTATTTAGTATTGTAGGTTATTCTTATGGTAAATATCAAAGACTTTTTTAAGTTTTTTCTCCATAGCTTTTCTTAATTGAAAAGGATTAAGGTTTTCAAATTGTTCTTTGAGAGAACGTTTAACAGATATTGGTACTTCAGGTGATTCCAAAACCCTCTGATAAGGTGTTTTGGGTGTATCATAGCACTTTACAGTTTTGGATGCAACTACTTTTTTGTCAACCAATTTCACTGAAGGTAAAAAGAAGTTATGATACAGCCTCCATTCTGACTTATATAGCTCATTCATCAAAGGGACAAGTTGTGGGATATCCAGTCTATATTGTCCAAACCACTGCCTGACATGCGTCCAGTTCTTTTGTTCCACATGGCAGTTGTCATCTTTGCGGTAAGGCCTGCTTCTTGTAAACTGAATGGGCTGCTCTCGCTGGGCAAAGTGCCGTATCAGATGATGGTTGATGAATTCACTGCCATTATCACAGTCAAAACCAAGGAGACTAAATGGGATACTTTGTTCTAATACACCAGATTCGCCTTTGCCCCAAACAGCCCTTTGTTCTGTCCAGCCAGTGGCAATATCAGTAAAATTTACTGTATAAATAAACATGCCAGCGACGCTATTACCACAATGTGCCACAGTATCAGCTTCTAAGAAGCCGGGTCTTGTTTCATCCCATTGATTGGTCTTTATAGGTATCTGTTTTCTCAATAATGTGCCAGGCTTAGTAGTGGCTCTGCCCCTTCTTGTGTATTCTATGCGAGTGGTCTTAAGTAATCTGTCAATGGTAGCATGAGATATTCTTAGCAATGCTTTGACTGTTTCCAAAGGGAGACCACCGAACTCTTTTGCATAAGATGGTAGCCACAATGGCAAAATAACCTTTAATCTCTTAGAGCAAGGCATATTAGAAGCAAGCCAGATGCGTTTCAGAGGCTCCAGGATACAAGTTTTATTATAAACTGATGGTTTACCTCTTCTCTTAGGTTTAGGCTTGGTAAAACGTCTGAATTTAGTTAGTAGCCTTATAGCATGTTTTCTATGGTAACCACAGTTTATGCAAAACTCATTTAAGATTAAAGATTTTTCTTTTCTATACGCTCTTTTATAGCGAAGATATATTGACTCAAGATACTCCATCTTTGCACCAGGACTCATAATATAACCCCCTTTCAGAGGTTATATTATCCGGTAACATCATTTATGAGTCAACGATATCTTTAAAACTCAATTTGGGTAACATTTAATGTGAGGCAATGCGGACAACTAAAATTCTTTGACTTTTTTATTCTATATGTTATAATAATATCTATAGGAAGAGGGTTTGATAAATCAAACCACTACAATTATGAAGGGGAAATATGAAAAAGGGTGAGAAGAAGAGATATGCGATTGTGGGCTGCGGTGGCAGGGGTATTTACATGTTTGCTGTTCCGCTAACAGGGAAATTTTATGACGTAGCAGAATTGGCAGGGATATGCGATGTAAATACAAGACGCATGGATTTCTTGAAGGAACAGGTGAAGCAGGATATTCCTTCCTTTACTGATTTCCAAAAGATGCTGCACCAGACGCATCCTGATACTGTAATAGTGACCACTGTTGACAGTTTGCACCATAAGTTCATTATAGGGGCGTTAGAGGCAGGATGTGATGTCATAACTGAGAAACCTATGACTATAGACGATGAGAAATGCCGTGCAATCCTGAATGCAGAGCATCGCACAGGCAGGAAGGTTACAGTAACGTTCAATTACCGTTTTACCCCATACGTCATGAGACTCAAGGAATTACTTTCTCAAGGGGTTGTTGGGGAGATATTCTCTGTGGATTTTTGCTGGTTCCTTGATACTATACACGGTGCAGATTATTTTCGCAGATGGCACAGGCGTAAGAAAAACTCAGGGGGATTATTGGTCCATAAGGCAACTCACCATTTTGACATGGTGAACTGGTTTCTTGAGCAAGAGCCAGAGACGGTCTTTGCATTTGGAACGAGGAGGGTATATGGACCGACACGTAAGGAAAGAGGAGAGAGGTGCCTGACCTGCCGCTACAAAAAAACGTGTGAATTCTACTGGGATATAAAAGCTGACCCGCTGAATGAGAATCTCTATCTAAATGCAGAGAAGGAAGATGGTTATTACAGGGATAGGTGTGTCTTTGCAGATGAAATAGATATTGAAGATACCATGGCACTCTCTGTCCGATACAGTCAGGGAGCCATAATGGATTATTCACTCATAGCACATGCCCCATACGAGGGTTGGCGTATGTCTATCAATGGTGCAAGAGGCAGGTTAGAGGCTGAGGAATTTCACAGCGGGTCAAGAATAGTTGAGCCTGTTCAGAAGATGCTATTCCATAACCGAAGAGGCGGTATAGAAGAGTATATTGTTTCTAAGGCAACGGGTGGTCATGGTGGCGGGGATGAGCGGCTTTTGAATATGATATTTGCCGGGGATACAAGATATCCAAAGGGTTATTTAGGCGACAGCCGTGCAGGTGCAATGTCAATCCTTACAGGGGTAGCAGCGAATTATTCAATAAAACTTGGCGTGCCGGTAAAGGTGAGAGAATTGTTAAAGAGGTCACCGAGGGTATAAAGTATGGGCAAGATACCAACAAAAAATAGAAATTTTTCAATGGCAGTATATTTTGAAAAGTGCTTTGCAGAGATTGAGCCGGAGTTCCATTTTGCAAGCGGAAGATTCAATGATTTTAATAAGTGGAAGAAAAAACTTAAAACAAAACTTCTGGAACTGTTGGGTGAATTTCCTGAAAGTGTACCATTAAATGCAGAGGTTGTGGCAGAGGCAGACTGTGGGAAATATTTGAGGCGCAAGATAGTCTATGATGTGGAGAAACATTTCTCTATACCAGCATGGTTACTTGTACCTAAAGGTATTAAGGCTAAGGAGCAGCGCCCGGCTGTGCTTGCACTCCATGGACATGGCCAATTTGGCAAAGATTCTGCTGCAGGTGTAGTAGGCGAGATAGATGAGCGGCAGGCTGAAATCAACAGGCACAATTACAACTATGGCCAGTTTCTGGCTGAGGCGGGTTTTGTAGTTCTTGTTCCTGACTCACGGGTATTTGGGGAACTGAGAGATGGGACTGACCCATTTCCTGGCCGTGACCCGTGTAATGTAAATTTTAACAAGGGCCTTTATATAGGCAAGATTCTTTTAACTTTGAATATCTGGGATATGATGAAGGGCATAGATTTTCTACAGACACTGGACTTTGTAGACAAGTCCAGAATTGGCGCCTGTGGGTTATCATGGGGCGGGACCAGGACGGCATACATTACAGTACTGGATGAGCGCATCAAGGCGAGTGTAATTATGGGATATATGCCTAAGACTTCAGGCTATGCCTTAGATGCAAATACCTGTGGTAGCCAGTTTGTCCCTGGCATATACAGATATGCCGACGTCCCAGACATAATCGGACTAATTGCACCTAAACCACTCCAGCTTCAGGCAGGGATTGATGACGCATGTTTTTCCATCTATCAGCAGAGAGCATGTATAGACGAAGTCGCAAGTATTTACAAGGCTGCTGGTGCAAAAGATAAATTGGATATAGATATCTTCTCAGGTGCTCACCAATGCCACAGAGAAAGGCTCATTAGTTTTTTTAACCGCTGCCTGAAAGGATGAGAGGCTAAATATAATTCTTAAATCAGCTCAAGAATATGGAAAAGACCTTACAGAAGTATGCGGCAAAGATTCAGAAGGGTGAGGTTGACCCGATAGTTTATTATAACAGGAGCAAAAGCGGGGTTATCTTCAACCCTCAGGATGACAATGTCCCACTGGATGTGCTTAGCTTCGGCATCTATCAATTAGAACAGGGGCCTTTCAGCCACAAGACTCAAGGCAGGGAATATGTAATAGTGCCTGTGACTGCAGAGTTCAGGGTAGAATGCGGCCCTATATTATTTGAAGGCAGCAGGGCAGGCGGTCCGTTTGAAACCCTGCCGGCTCAATCCAATTCTATTGCAGTATATATCCCATGTGATTCTACGTTTAAGATAAGCGGAAAGGGAGAAGTCATCTTCTTTTCAGCACCTTCTTCCGGCGGTAGAAAGCCATATTTTGTTAGGTCCGGGCAAGTACATCTTGAGAGCAGGGGCAGGGCATTCTGGAGAAGGGATATCGTTACCCTCATCACACCAGATAAGATTAGCACCAACTTAGTAGTTGGTGAGACTTATTCTCCGCCAGGGTTATGGTCAGGCACACCGCTGCATATCCATGATAAAGATGACCCGCAGGCTGGCCAATCAGACCATGAAGAGGTTTACTATCATCTTTTCAGATATAACAAGGGTGACTGGGGTTCATACGGCGTGCAGTTGATGTTCAATAATACCGGGCTGAACAAGGCATTTGTTATCAAGGACAGGACTGCCGTGGCTATACCAGGTGCAGCCCATCCGGTCGCAGCAGGGCCTGTTTCTGATATGCTGTATATATGGGGATTAGGCGGCAAAGAAGGCTCGTTAGGTATGTGGGATGTCCCTGAGTTCAAGTTTCTTAAAGATGTGGAGAAGGCACTTGACCGGATAGAGAAAGATAAACCTGATATGGTTATTTCAGAGGGAAGATTTAAAGGTATATGTGATGAATTTAATCTCTCAGAGCAGGGTATTAGAGTATTGAGTCTAATAATTAAGGAGGCTGGGTTTAAGAAAAAGTAGGGACTGTGCGTAAGAAGGCGTCAACAACCTGCGGGTCGAATTGGGTGCCGCTGCACCTTTCTAACTCTTTCAAAACATCCTCTTTTGCCAATGCCTTGCGATATACCCGGTCAGTTGTCATGGCGTCGTAACTGTCTGCCACTGCTATTATGCGTGCGCCTAATGGTATTTCATTCCCCTTAAGTCCGTCAGGATAACCCTTCCCGTCGTAGCGTTCATGTTCGTGTTCAACGATAGGCAGAATATTATCTAAGAAACCCAATGGTTTAAGAATCTCTTTCCCTATACGTGGATGGGTCTTGATAATCTTCCATTCCTCTTCTGTTAATTTCCCGGTTTTAAGCAAGACCGTATCACTTATCCCTATCTTACCTATATCATGCAGTAACGCGGCAGTAGTAATCCCTTCAACTTCTCTGGGTGGCAGTTTCATCTCTTTGGAGATACGCTGGACATACTCAGATACCCTCTTAGAATGGTTATAAGAATATCGGTCCCTGGCATCTAAGGCATTTGCCATTGCAGTGATAACATTTAAGTATGATTTCTGGAGGTTATTATAGAGTTGGGCATTATTGATGGCGATAGATGCCTGATTGGCTATACCTTCAAGCAGTTTCAGGTCATCTTCAGTATAACTTTCTCTTGACTTCTTATTATTTACATTAATTACCCCAAGGACTTTATCCTCAAATATGAGAGGGGCGCTTATCAATGAAGATGTATAGTATTTATTATCACTCTTTCTGGCAAATAGAGGGCTTTTTGTTATATCTTTAACCAGGATAGGCTTCCTGTTTTGTGCAACCCACCCTGATATACCTTCTCCCAATCCAATCTTTGTCTCTTTTATAATATCGTCGTCTAACCCAACAGCGCATTTGATTACCAAATCATTGGTATTATCTTCAAGTAATAAGAGGGAGATTGTCTCTGAATCCAATATTTGCACAGTCCTGTCCACTATTACCCTCAGGACCTCGTCAATATCTAATTCTGAGGATATTTCTTTACCGACGGTGTAGAGTAAAGATAGCCTTTCAGTCTTCTCTTTAACCTTTTGTTCTAATTGGGCATTGAGTTCTTTGAGATGCCCATCCAAATATTGCTGGTTTATGATTGGCTTTTTGGTTTTAATACCCATATTCTATCCCATATTTTATATAGCAATTTTCATGCCAAGACATTAAATTTAAAGGGTATCACTAAATATATTGTAATTTTCTTTTTAAGGTATTGTAGAGACGACACTTATGGCAATCGGGAATCTCCGCCTAGGCGGACGGGCGACCACTACAAATTTAACTCAAAGTCACAAATATAAGTATTTTATTCCATAATATATGGAATTATTTGCAACATTAAAAATATCTTGACTTTATTCTCGCAGAGTATTAAAATAAGTAAGTCATTGGTAGGACGGGCGTCCCGCCTGTCATCAAATAACATTTGGATTTTAATTTTGAAAGGGGGGAGAGATGGAACACAAGGAGGGGTTCAGAAGGACGCATTTTTTGGTGGATAAAAAATTTCAGTTTAGATTCTTAGGCAGTGTGATTCTGCTTACCATATTAATTATGTTACTGAGCGCAACTATTACTTACTACATCCTGTATTCTCAAATGCAGAGGTTTCTTACCACGATACCAGTGGATATCCTATTTTCTGTCGCGTGTGTAGTTTGTCTTACATCCCTGACTGTGCTGCTTATATTATTGCCATTGGTCATAGTCCTTGGTATTTTTATGTCTCATAAGATAATAGGACCTATCATGAGGATGGAGAAACTTTTGGAAGAGGTGGGTGATGGTAATTTTAATATTAACATCAAATTGAGAAGAGGGGATGAGTTAATAAGTCTGGCAAATGCCATGAACCGGATGGTTGATAAACTAAAATCCAAGCAGATAAAGCATGAAAAAGGTCCTGAGGAAAAATAAAAAAGAAAGGGGTTGCCATGTTAGAAAAAAACAGTAAATTTCTAACGGTGTTTTGGGACAGGACATATTGCCGATGAAAGAAGTAAGTCGTAAATTAGTCTT
>CAYVEO010000030.1:0-35061 GCA_964449965.1 uncultured Planctomycetia bacterium | reverse complement strand
CGCAAGTGCATATTCTTCTGGGACCCGGCAGAGAAGATGTATGACAATTTTCCTGCAAGGTATTATAGAAATACCGTTCCTATCCTGTCATTGGCATTCCTGTCTTTTGGCATTGTCTTCCCCTTTGGGCTCTGGGGGATGGTCATGGCAAAGGGTGAATGGAGAAGGGTGTTCTTGTTATATTTATTTGTTATTAGTTATTTTCTCATGCATCTGGGTTTCAACGTAGTGGCAAGATACAGGCTGCCTGTAGAGCCTATATTCATCATCTTTGCAGGGTATTGCATTAACTTATTATATGATAAATTCAAGAAAGGCGATTTCAGGTTTGTTAGAATCAATTCAGGTTTGATACTAATTGCAGGAATACTCTTCAACTGGACATCAATACACAGAACTATTTATCCAAAGGTCCATCCGCACGGTATTTATATGTATAAAGTGGATAGAGCGATAATCAGGGATGATACCGGGGGTTTACCAAATACGAGGTACACTACGCTCCTTTCCTCGGCAAATGAACGTATTCTTAAAAAATTATTTATAGGAGAAGAAATATCCAGGGCAAGGTCGGCAAAACTCCTGATAGACTGTGTCGCATCAGAGGATATGGACATTTTGGTCTCTATCAATGGAAATGCCGTTCACATAAAGAGTGCTTTCAATACTGTCCAAAAATTTCCCTATGGCGGGACATTACAGATACCTGTTCCCCTGTCCTATCTCGTTAAAGGTGAGAATGGAATAATTATCAGGGGAGAAGAAGAGAAGAGACTATTCGTGGTAATAGATGATTACTATGACTATAACAGGTCTGCTTTCTCCAGAAATAATGAAACGTGGAATTACAGGGATTTAGGCTCATGGTCCATATTGGCAGACGGCGAATTCAGAATAGGATTGGAATTATTTTTTTAAAATTTTTTTAAAATATTTCTTGACAAGTATGTGTCTGTATGATAAACTTTTGTATGTTTACAAGATAGAAAGTCACTGTTACTATCCTGATTAATCCTGCCGTGGTCATACCTGCGGATTAGAATCTTATGTTTGAAATCCATTGGCTCAAGAGGTTTGATAATAAAATATTTATAGCATGCGGTATCTTATTGGCATTTTCTAACCTGGTAAATCTATATGGAGAGGTCATAGTGCTGAAAAATGGGGGTTATCTTAAGGGGGAGATAGTAGGGGAATCATCCCTTTACATCAAGGTGAAGTGCGGGGACATCGGCGAATTGACCCTGAACAGAGGGGATGTTGCAAGGATAGATAAAGACGCAGATTTCCTTTCCCCCCTGGAACTATATGAGAAGAAAAAAAACGAGATGGATAAAGATAGCCCGGAGGCACATCTGGAGATGGGTAATTTCTGTGTCCAAAACAGGCTATACGTATTTGCAAGAAATGAATTCAAAAGGGCATTAGAGATTGACCCCGGTTATAAAGAGGTTGTGCTGGCAAGGTTAAAAGATATAGAGACAAGGGAGGCCATTAACAGGGCTAAATACCTGTTGGAGGCTGGCGATTATGTAGAAGTGGTCCGTGTCCTTGAATCTCTTTTTTCATCAAACTCTTACTCAAAGACAGTAGAAGAGGAGGTAAAGGGGCTGTTAGCTCGTGCTTCTAATAAGATGGACGAAGTATTGGGGACGCCGTCAACATCTATCGGGTCCGAGTACATGGCGCTGGATAAATCCGAGGCTATCCTGAAGTTGATAAACTCTGCCCAGGAGCGGGTAGATTGCTCTTTGGTCATGTTAGATAATTTACAGGTATTCAATTCATTAGTAATGGCACTCTTAAGAGGAATAGAAGTAAGGATAGTGGTTGATAAGAGAAATGTGGAATCTAATATATCGCAGATTAAGTCTATGGGTGCAAAGGTTAAAGAGGTAGATTTTGAAGGAAGGATATCAAGTCTCTTTTTCGTAATAGATGGGTCATACCTCTGGATAAGCCCATACGGCGTGGGACAGGCGAGCGGCATACTGGGAAAGAACTATAGCGTCCGAATAACACATTTGCCTCTGGTCCAGAGATACCTCGGACGATTTGAGAGTTTATATAATGGAACGGATAATCACGAAGGAAGAAAGGGGAAGGACTTTGTTATAGAACAGAGTATGGTAGAGTCTTATTTTACACCGGAAGAGGATGCGAAGACTGAAATAATAAAGAGGATAAACATGGCTAATGACAGCATTGAATTCTGGACGGCATATTTTGAGGATAAGGATATCTACAAGGCTATCATTACCCGCTATAGGGCAGGTGTTAAAGTAAAAGGTGTATTTGAAAGGAAGTCAGAGCGTCGGATTGATTACAATAAGATGCTGAAAAAAGGACTTGACGTCAGGGAGAACGATAAACCCTATAGCATACACGGGACGATGATAATCATTGATTCCAAGATAGTGATTACCGGCTCGTTCGTCATAGACAGGGAGCACTGGCGTAAGGCAAATCAGGATTTATTATTTATATATGATGAGGATATAGCGAAGGCATACAGAGAAGAAAGGATAAAATTATTTTTCTAATTTTTATTTTTTTATTTATTTTCTCGGCCCAATCATATTCCTATGCGGCGAGTCCTGCCGAGGCGCTTTATGAGAAGGCAGAGGCAACCTTTGAGCAGGGAGGGTACCCTGAGTCAGTCAAATTATTTGAAGAATTTACAGAGAAGTATCCCACCCATGAACTTGCCGTCAATGGTCTTTACAATTTAGCGTGGGGATATTATTACACGGGAGAGTTTAATAAGGCGATAGGGGCATTTGAGAAAATCGTGAAAGACTTCCCTCAAAGTTCATATACAGAAGACGCCCAATTAAATATAGGGGAATCTTACAGCCGGATGAAGGAATATGAGAAGGCTATAGAGGCATATTCAAAACTTGTCAAGGAATATCCCAAAAGCGAATTTATAGATGATTCGCTTTATAGTATCGGATGGGCATATTATTCAAAGGAAGAGGAAAAACCGGAAGGCGGGAAAGGCTATGAAAGTGCTTCAGGCATCCTCAAAGGGTTTTTACAAAACTATCCAAATAGTCCATTAGTCCAGGAGACACGCTACTTATTGGCAACAATAATGGGTAGACTCAATAAACACGAAGAAGAGATAAAGATATTGCAGGAGGTGGTAAAAGATAAAGACAGCCTTCTTGCCAACAGGGCATTCTTCAATATAGGGGAGGCACTTCTAAGGAATAACAGTTATGAAAGCGCGATCAGGTTCTATCGTAATGTTCGTCCTAAAGAGGGCGTACTAAATGATATTAAAGCAAAGATAGAGACGCTGGCTCGTGAAAAGAAGGCAGTCATAACGTCAGGGAAGGACCTTTCAGGGTTATTAAAAGCGGAGTCACGTCTCAAGGAGCTTTATAAAAAGGTGGAAGGTGAAGAAGACCTTGCGACTTTAAGTTTATACCAGATTGGGAATTGCTATTACTCTTCAGACGGGTTTTATGAGGCGAGGATAATTTATAAAGAAGTCATTCGTCTATACCCTAAGACAGAAGAGTCTAAAAAGGCAAGTCATGGAATAATATTGACATACTGGCAGCAGAAGAACTTAAAAGAGGCTCGTGAGTCTTATAACAGGTTCCTTGAAGAGTTTGGCAGGGATGAGATTGCAGATAATGTCCGTTATCTTTTTGGTAATGCGCTATTTGAAGAGAAAAAATATAAAGAGGCTTTAGATGAGTATGAAAGAGGCGCGCAGGAATTTCCCAACGGCAGGTCACTGGAGTTTTGCTGCTATCAGGCTGCAAATTGTTTATTTTCATTGGAGGAATTTGAAAAGGCTGCCAGGGCGTATCAAAAATTTATAAAGGATTTTGCAAAGTCTCAAGTTTTACAGGACACAAAACTCAGGCTTGCTTACTGTTATTATAACCTTAAATCCTTCAAAGAAGCCCTTAAAATATACCAAGAAATTAAAAATGAAAATCCCGGGGACAAGGATATGGACAGCGTCCTTTACTATATCGGGTTGTGTTATTACCAGTTAGAGGACTATGCAAATTCAATAGTGACCCTTGAGTCCATGTTGAAGGATTTTCCGGATACCGCACTTAAAGAAGAGGCAATGTTTAAGCTCGGGGATAACTATTACGTTCAGGAAAAATTCAAGGATGCTATCAATAACTACGCAAAGGTGAAGGAATTATTCCCCGGAGGCAATCTAACAGATTATGCATGTTATCAATTAGGAATGTCTTACTATTATCTGAATGAGTTTGATAATATGCTCAATGCCTATAAGGAACTCATAGAGAAGTATCCGCAAAGCAAACTCCTTCCTGATGCCATATACCAGATTGGCGTCTATTATGTCTCCGCAGGGGATTATGACGAGGCTATAAAAGAGTTGAAAAAGCTCATAGAAAAGTTCAAAGAAACCCCTCTTGCTGCAAATGCCCAGTTTTTAATAGGAGATACACTTGCAAAAGCCGGGAGAAATGGCGAGGCAGAGGCAGAATATGAGAAGGTATTGGAATTCTATGGTGACAGTTCGTTTGTAATGGATGCATTGGAGGGTATAAGTGATATCTATCTTAAAGAATCCAGATTTAAAGAAGGCATAGAGTATTACACTAAACTCATAAAGAAGTTTGATGTAAGCCCCGCTGCTTTAAAATCCAGAATATACGGAGGATGGGCAGAATTTTTGTATAAGCAAGGGGATTATAACGGGGCAAAGAAGGTATTTGATGAGATGGGAGAAACCCTGACCTCGGTAGAACTGCCTGATAAGGTCCATCTTTTAATCGGGGATACGCTGTACCATACCGGGGAATATAAAAAATCTCTTGATACCTATAGGAAACTCCTTACAAGAGAGACTGATTCCCGTATAAAGGAGAGTGTATATGCAGGTATGGGTAAGTGTGAACTTGCCTTAAAGGATTGGAAAGAGGCAAAGACCTATTTTGAAAAATTACTCATGGAGTATCCTGGCACAGATTCTGAAGGAGAGGCTAAATTAGGCATTGCACGGTCATTAGAAGGTGAAGGTAATGTTAAGGATGCTGAAGAGGCTTATCAAAAGGTGGTATCAGGTTTTAAGGGAGAGGTAGTGGCTGAGGCATTGTTTAGATTGGGAGAACTCTATTTTGTGAGGAATGAGTATGAGAAGGCAAATGCATTTTTCATGAGGGTAGGGCTGCTCTATTCATATTATGACAAATGGGCTGCCCCTGCCCTTTTTAAAAGCGGCCAGGCACAGGAGAAGTTAGGCAAGAAAATTGAGGCAAAGAAGATATATCAGGATTTAGTAAACCAGTTTCCAAAGAGTGAATATATAGAAGAGGCGAAGAAGAAGTTGGAGGAGTTAAAGTGAGAATTTTATTGGCCATCGTCTTTTTAGTTAGTGCGTCTTCTGTATTTGCCTACGATGAGGTTACGCTTAATAATGGACAGGTTATAAGGGGTAAAATAATCAAGGATGATGAGGCAGGTATCGTTATAGAGGTTACTGAGGGTGAGATGAAGTTGTCCCAGGTTCTTACCAGGGACCAGGTGGCTAATGTTTCAATAGAGGAGCCTGTAGAATATAGTAAAGCCAAAGAGCTCCAGAATCGTAAGGAGTGGCTTGAGGCTGTCCAGGCATATCAGCAGGTGATAGAGGCATATCCTAAGTATAAATGGGCTGAAGCGGCGCTATTCCATAAGGGCGAATGTTATGAAAGATTAAAGGATTGGCAAAAGGCAAAGGAGTCCTATGAGAGGTTTCTCAAGGACTACCCAAAGAGCGAATTCTATCTTAACTCAAAGACGGGTCTGGCGGACAGCCTGCTTATGCAGAACATGCACGGGGAGGCTTTAAAGATTTATGAGTCTATGTTGAACGTAGTCAAGGGTGAGATGGCTGCACAGGTCCATTACGGTATAGGTGAAGCGAACCTCGGACAAAAGAAATTTGGGGAGGCATTAGAGCAAGGGTATTTAAAAGTCGTTGTCCTGGATTATGATTTCCCTGACTGGTCAGCAAAGGCAATGTTGAAGTGTGCAGAATGTTTCACGTATTTAGGTGATACTAAAAGGGCAGCCTACTATTATGAAGAGGTGCTCAAGAAATTTCCTGATACCGGGTATGCCAGAGAGGCAAAGGGTAAATTAAAAAAAGGAGAGTGAGTATGATTAGAATAAAATATCGTCTTATCGGTTACATGGTTCTACTTTTATTAATGGGATGTGTATTTGGCGGCATTGTCCCTTCCTATGCCGAAGATGCGGCTGCGGCAGGGGCTAAGGGTCAGACGTTCTGGGGTTTGATATCTGCAGGCGGTATATGGATGTGGCCTATAATGCTTGGCTCAGTGGCGATGGTGGCATTGACTATAGAGCATATTGTAAGTCTGCAGTTCAAGAAAGTCGTTCCTCAAAAACTTATCAGTGATGTCCACGAGCATTTAAAAGGGAATAGATTAGAGGATGTGAAGAATCTTGTGGAAGGACGGCAGGATTCCGTATCAAGGATAGTACAAGCCGGATTAGAAAAGGCAGGGCATGGCAGAGAGGTTATCACAGAGATAGTTGCTGATATTGGCTCAAGAGAGGTCCTTGCCATGAATAGAAAGATTAGCTGGCTCTCTATAATTGCCGTGATTGAGCCGATGCTCGGACTATTGGGGACTGTTACAGGGATGATATCTGCATTTAATGTTATTGCAGCAGGCGGTGCCGGGAAGCCTGCACTCCTGGCAAAGGGTGTATCTGAGGCGTTGATAACGACTGCGGCAGGGCTTATCGTAGGAATACCTGCTATGATACTCCATTTTATATTTAAGAATAAGGTGCAGAGGCTCACTGTTGCTATAGAGACCTTTGCAACGGATTTTGTTGACTTATTGAGCAGGAGTGAGAAGAAGTGAAGTTTAACCAGGGTGTAGCAGAAGAAGAAATAGGATTTCAGATGGCACCCATGATAGACGTAGTATTTCAACTGATAATATTCTTCATGTGTGTAACACAATTGAACAAATTAGAAGTGGCAGAAGGTATTAAACTCCCTGTTGCAGACCATGCCATAGAGAAGAAGGGTGTTAATGAGGTAATTGTGAATGTATATAAAGACGGGACGATATTTGTAACACCAAATAAATACGAGCTGGAAGAACTGCCAGGTTATATAAGTTCTGTCCGTGGAGATGGCGACCTGAAAGTATACATTCGGGGCGATGAGGAGACAGACTTTGATAGAATCCTGAAGGTAATGAGTGCATGTGCCAGGGCAGGAGTCTGGGACGTCAATTTTGCTGCCTATCAGGAGCGGAAGGAATAGGGAAGAGGTGAGGGGCGTATGAGGTTGCCAAATGATACTGAAGATAAAATAGAATTGCAGATGGGTCCTATGATAGACATAATTTTCCAGTTGATCATATTCTTCCTTTGTGCCTCAACCTTCAATCCAACCGAAAATGAACTCAAGGTGAATCTGCCTACCACTCCGTCTGAGTCGGTCTCTGCCAAAGGATTGGATGACGTAACGATATACGTTATGAAGAATGGCAGTGTAGTGGTAAACAACAAAGAGTATGATTCAAAAGATTCCAGAGAGTTGCCTCAGGTTGTAGATATGTTAACGAAGTTACATTCTGTATTTCCTGACCAGGGGGTAATTATCCAGCCTGAAAAGGGTGTCAGGCATGGCAGGGTGGTTGAGGTTTTGAATGCATGTGCATCCAGCGGCATTACTGATGTTTCATTCTACGCTTCAGGGTAAATATGGGTAGTATAATAGACCGATTAAAGAAACTTAAGCCTATTAATTATGTAACGATAGCGATAGCCGTACATGCGGCGGTCTTTCTTATATGGGGTTCTATGCAGATTTTCCCCGGGTATACCACAGAGGTCCTATTCAAAGGGTCATTCAAGAAAGAAGAACCCAGCACAAAAGAAAAGAAGGCGGAAGAGAAAAAACCTTTAGAGAAGAAGGTGATAACTGAAATACCTGCACATATAATAAAGCCTTCTCCTGAGATGAAAGAAAGGTTAGTGGTAAAAAGAGAACTCAAGACCCCGGCATTTGTCAGGCCCCCTAAACTTACAGAACCCGTAAAGATTGAACCGCCCGTAAAAAAGCAGGCAGAGCCTGCAAAAGAGGTCTTATTCCGTGAGAAGGCACAGAGGCGTGAGACGTGGAAACAGTTTTCGAAACAGTTCAAGATATCAGGAAGAGGCAGGTCTATAAGCACTCAGGCGACCCTTACTGTATATGAGGCTCAGGCTTCAGGCATGGAAGCAGGCATTGACAAGTATGCCATACCGAATCTTATGGGTGAGATAGATAAACGGACCAATGTTAAGGCTAATCCAGCGACCGTCGTTGCATCAGTGAAGGATTATGCAGGATTGAGTAAATGTCCGTATGTCTATATGGCAGGACGGGGAGATTTCAGTTTTTCTGCTGAAGAGTTAACAAATTTACGAAAGTATATTATGGGAGGGGGGACAGTCTTTGCAGATAACTGTCTGCCGGGAAAGAGGTCCGGGTTTGACATAGCTTTCAGAAGGGAGATGAAGCGGATACTTCCTGACAGGGAATTTGAAATATTGCCTATGAACCATCCCATTTTCAATATATTCTACCAGTTCTATGAGGTGCCTAAAGGTCTTAACTTCAGAAATGACCCTATTGAGGTTATAATGATAGATGATAAGCCCGGGGTCCTATATACCTTGAATGGCTACAGTTTCTTCTGGGAATCACGGTTAGATGCGGTAGGAAACGTTGACCATGGGTATAGAGATGATTACACTTATGCCCATGGCTCGCACTGGGACCAGTTAGAGTATGAGAACATTAATCAGGAGAGCGTCGAAGCGGCATATCAATTGGGGATAAATATACTGGTCTATCTGTTATCGGGGATTGGGAAGTATTAAATATGGAAAAATGCCTCTTCAAGTTAAGCCGACCAAGGTCGGCAACTACAAAATTATTGAAATTCCTGTACACCAAGATAAAATATACCTGTTACTTTCTGGTGATTTTACTTCTTTTACCTGCATTGGTAAATGGGGAGCCCAACCTTGTCACAAATGGGGGATTTGAGTCAGTTTCCCGTGCAGAGAATCTCTGGGATGGGGTAGATGGGCAGGGACGGCTTAAAGTATTTAAATGGTCCTATCCGAATGCAGTTGATATGGATGGGGATGGGTTGGTAGACATAATATGCGGAGACGAACAGGGGTGGACCTGGTATTATAAAAATTCAGGGACAAAGAAAGAACCCAAATTTACCAATGGCGAATTAATCCCCGGCTATTTCGGACTGAACGTCAAACCCCATGTTGTAGACTGGAATGGTGATGGTAAGCCTGACCTGGTAATAGGACATCTGGGCGGGAAGATAAATTATGTGCAAAACGTTGGAAGTGCGGGTTCCCCGCGTTTCGTTTCACAGCCAGGTATGGCAAGGATAGAGCCTGTCAAAGAAGGGAATGCGCCTTTAGACATAGGGAGTTTTGCCTCACCCTTCGTAACTGACTGGGATGGAGACGGAAAAAAGGACCTTCTATTAGGCGAAGGGACATACTCGGCAAACAGCGTCTATCTGTATCTTAATACCGGCAGTGACAGCCTGCCGCTGTTTAAAGAGGGGAGCAGGAGATATCTCGCATATGGTGATGGTCGTGAGCATTTAATTCCATTTGCCATAGATTGGAATAAAGATGGCACAAAGGACCTCATTGTTGGAGATAAAGAGGGACATATCAACATATATCTCAGTCCTAAGACAGAAAAGAAGGTCAAAACTTTTCGTGATGTTGACGTTACAACCTTAGAGTATAAGGGAAGGTTAAAAGCAGGAGGAAGTGAATCCTTTGATGGGTATTGTACGCCGTATATGACAGATTGGGATAATGACGGTGATATGGACATAATCTTTGGTATGGAGTCAGGTTTTATAAAATTGTGTGTCAATAACGGGACAAAAGAAAAAGAAGAGTTTTCTGCCCCGGTTTATATCACAGGGACAGATACTATAAAGGACTTTGAAATACCCGCGGGTTGGAATCAATACATGCTCCATCATTGGAAGCCTGATGGTGGAAGACACTACGAAGGCAGTTTTCTAGTCAGTGCAGATAAAGATAGTCATAACGGGCAATATGGATTGAAGGTTACCAATCTATTTCGATATCCAGGTAAGATTATAATAGAGACAGGCATTAGTAACGCCCTCAAGATAGGGAAAAGATATAACCTTACCTTTTGGACAAAAGGAGATCAGATGCGACTGACATGGGAGTTATATCACTATGAAAGAGGCACAGCAGAGGGGAAACCAGCAGTATCATACAGGGGTGTTAATGGGATAGCACAGGTAAGTTCTCAATGGAATTCTCAAATGGTGATAGTAGATGTGCCGGGTGAGAATAAGGGACAAGATGCCAACTGCGCCTTACGTTTCACTTTAGAAGGTAAAGGTTATATATCCATAGATGAAGTGAATCTTTCAGCACAATGAGACTCTTTCTGATAGATACAAATTTCTATTGCTACAAGGCATACTATGCTATTAAGAATTTAAGCAATTCAAAGGGTCAGCCTACCAATGCTGTTTACGGTGTGGTTCGGATGCTGCTCAAACTCATAAAGGATGAAAAGCCTGATTATATAGCTGCCTGTTTTGACCTTAAAGAACGGACATTCCGGCACAAGAAATTTGAGGAATATAAGGCTCAGCGTCCACCCATGCCTGAGGGTCTGGTATCCCAGCTTCCTATTATCAAAGAGGCAATCCTGGCATATAACATCCCAATCTTTGAACTGGAGGGGTTTGAGGCAGATGACGTTATAGCTACATTGGCAGGAAAGGCAGCCTTAAGAGACATAGAGGTATATGTTGTGACGCAGGATAAAGACCTATTCCAGCTAATTGACAAATCCATAAAGGTCTGGACACCTGAGGGCATAATATACGATGAGGATGCTGTAATGGAGAAATTCGGAGTGAAACCTGAAAGGGTAGTTGACGTTATCGCATTAACAGGAGATGTCTCAGATAATATACCAGGTGTCCCTGGCATAGGTGAAAAAACTGCCCTGACATTACTCAAAAAATTTGGCAGTTTAGAAAATCTAATCTCTTCTATTGACGATGTTCCCAGGAAAGATATACGGGAAAACTTAGGTAAATATACGGATAGGCTCAGACAAAACAAGGAATTGATAACCGTTGATTCTAATGTGCCTTTAGAGATAAACTGGGACGAGCTTAAATTTAAACCGCCTGACAATAAGAGGCTATTCAAACTATTTAAGGAACTTGAATTTAGGACACTGCTTAAGGAATTGAATATGACTGAGAGCGTCCCTCCTGAAACGAATATTAAGACGGTTTCCACGAAAGATGAATTAGAAGAGATGATAAGAGATTTAGGGCAAAAGAATGAGTTTGCATTATCCCTGAATACAGAGAATAATAATGAGCCGGGTCCAATTGTCGGCATTGGAATTTGCCGGGATAAAGGGTTGGCATATTATATAACCTCTTCTAACCAATTGGAATCTGATTATATATTGCAAAGGATGAAACCTATCTTTGAAGATAAAGAAATAAAGAAACTCGGCCATGATATAAAACATGATGTGGTAATATTGTTCAATGAAGGAATAGAACTCAAGGGTATAGAGTTTGATACGATGGTGGCAGGTTATTTACTCAATCCCTCTAAAGGCAGCTATGGCTTAGAAGACCTAGTGTTAGAATACATGGACAAATTTGTAACGGGCGGCGAGGTGAGGAGCAATTTAATCTTATTACTCAGGGATAAATTATATAAAGAGCTAAAAGATAAGGGAATGACAGACTTATTCTATAATGTGGAGATTCCGATGATTAAGGTTCTTGCTGCGATGGAAATAAACGGGGTAGCAATTGACGTCCCGTTTTTAAATGAGATGTCAGCGGAGTTAGATGATAAGTTAAAAGGTATCACCCGTGATATATATGAAATAGCAGGGGAGGAATTTAATATCAATTCACCTAAGCAGCTTTCCCATATCCTGTTTGATAAACTGAATCTCCCTGTAATAAAGAAGTTAAAGACAGGGCCTTCTACGGATGTAGAGGTATTGGGGAGACTTTCTACTCAACATGCCCTGCCTCATCTGCTTTTAGAATACAGGGAGCTCTCAAAATTGAAGTCAACTTATGTGGACGTCCTGCCATTGCTTGTCAATCCCGGGACGCACAGGGTCCACACCACGTTCAATCAGGCGGGGACGTCTACCGGGCGGATAAGTTCGAGCAAGCCGAATCTACAGAATATCCCGATAAAGACAGAAATTGGCAGAAAGATAAGGAGGGCATTTGTTCCCCAGGATAAGGGATGGCGGATGGTGTCGTCTGACTATTCACAGATAGATTTGAGGGTGCTGGCACATATCTCAGGGGATGAAAATTTAATCAATGCCTTTAAGAATAATCTTGACATACACAGGCATACGGCATCTCTAATATTCAATATGAAAGAAGAGGACGTACCTGATGCGATGAGGGACATGGCGAAGAGGGTGAATTTTGGTATAGTATACGGAATGAGTCCGTATGGGCTTTCAAAAGACATGGGGATAGACGCGGGGCAGGCTGAGGAGTTTATAACCTCTTATTTCCAGAGATATCCCGGCGTTAAACGATACATGGAAAGCCAGATAGAAAAAGCGAGGTCCTGCGGGTATGTCACTACTATATTAGAGAGACGCAGGTTCATCTTTGATATAAATAGTGAATCTCCTAATATAAGACAGGCTGCTGAAAGGGTGGCTATAAATACACCGATACAGGGCTCAAGTGCAGACCTGCTAAAATTAGCCATGCTTGAAATAGACAAATACATAAGAGAATATAATCTAAAGACAAAGATGGTCCTCCAGGTTCACGATGAACTTGTATTTGAGGCGCCTGAGGCAGAGATTGACGTTGTCCAGGAAATGGTAATAGAAAAGATGGAGGGGGCAGCCCGGCTAAAGGTGCCGATAAAGGTAGAGGTAAAGGTTGGCAATAACTGGGCGGAGATTTAAATTTAAAATGATTATCATTGGCATTACAGGAAGTTTTGGAACAGGGAAAAGCACAGTTGCATCTCTCTTTGCAAAATCAGGGGCAAAGGTTCTTGATGCCGACAAACTTACCCATAATATTATGGTGCCAGGGGAAATAACTTATAGAAAGATACTCCGTCTTTTCGGAGAAGGGATACTCAAGAAAGATGGGTCTATAGACAGGAGGATATTAGGCAGGATAGTATTCAGTGATAAAGAGGCATTGAATAAACTGATAAAATTAATTCATCCTCAGGTAATAAAACTACTCAAGGAAGAGATTCATAGAATCAAAAAAGAGGACCCTTGTGCAATAGTAGCTATTGATGCACCCTTGCTTATAGAGGCAGGGTTACTGAAAGAGGTAGATAAACTCATCGTGGTCCAGGCTTCCAGAAGAGAACAATTTAAAAGATGCGCCGTTCGCAACGGCATGACGAAAATAGATATTGCCAGACGTATAGCCAGCCAGATGCCGCTTAAGAGTAAGGTCCAACTGGCTGATTATGTTATTGATAACAATGGGAGTCTGAGCCGGACAAAAAGTCAGGTCAGGAAGATATGGTTGGAAATCGGGAGGGAGATATGGACATAGCAGGATTAAAAAAGATGAAGATTACCGAGCTGAATAAATTGGCCCGGGAATTAAAGGTCAACGGTGTAAGCGGACTCAAGAAACAGGATTTGATATTCAAGGTATTACAGGCCAGGGCTGAGAAGGAAGGACTTATGTTCGGAGAAGGCGTATTAGAGATATTACCTGACGGGTTTGGCTTCTTGAGGTCGCCTAACTATAACTATCTCCCATGTCCGGATGATATCTACATATCACCTTCCCAGATAAGGAAGTTTAACCTGAGCACAGGTGATACCGTAAGCGGTCAGATACGCCCACCAAAGGAAGGCGAGAGATATTTTGCGATGTTAAAGGTGGAGGCGGTAAACTTTGAGAATCCGGATGAGGCGGCAGAGAAGATAGTGTTTGATGACCTTACCCCATTATATCCGCATGAGCGCTTTATACTTGAGGTTGACCATAAAGAGGTATCCATGAGAATCATGGACCTGTTAACCCCTATAGGGAAGGGACAGCGAGGACTGATAGTTGCTCCTCCTTACAGCGGCAAGACCGTTCTCCTTCAAAAAATAGCAAATAGTATTACAACCAATTATGAAGATGTTGAGCTTATCGTCCTTTTGATAGATGAGAGGCCTGAGGAAGTTACTGATATGCAGAGGTCAGTAAAAGGTGACGTCATAAGTTCTACGTTTGATGAACCTGCAGAACGGCATGTTCAGGTGGCTGAGATGGTTCTGGAGAGGGCTAAACGGCTGGTGGAGCACAAAAAGTCTGTAGTTATATTGCTTGATAGTATCACCCGCCTGGCAAGGGCATACAACACTGTAGTTCCGCACAGCGGGAAGATACTGTCCGGCGGCGTGGATTCAAGTGCACTTCATAAACCAAAGAGATTTTTTGGAGCTGCCAGAGACATTGAAGAAGGGGGTAGCCTCACTATCATTGCTACCGCATTAGTAGATACAGGAAGCCGTATGGATGAGGTTATATTTGAAGAGTTTAAGGGAACAGGTAATATGGAACTACAGTTAGATAGAAACCTTTTCCAGAAAAGGATATATCCTGCCATTGATATAAAACGGTCAAATACGAGGAAGGAGGAGTTATTGATAAAACCTGATGAATTAAAAAAGATATGGATATTGAGAAAAGTTTTGAATGAGATGAACAGCGTTGAGGCTATGGAGCTCTTGATTGACAGGCTGTCAAAGACAAAATCCAATGCCGAGTTTCTGGCATCTATGAATCAATAATTAAATATAAAAGGAGGAAAAGATGAAAGAGAAGATACATCCGGAATATAAAGAAACAACGATTACATGTGCATGTGGAGAGGTTATACATACCAGGTCTACAAAGCAGAGCATAAGGGTAGAGATATGTTCTAAATGTCACCCCTTTTATACAGGTAAGCAGAAATTCGTAGATACTGCCGGCCGTGTGGAGCGTTTTAAGAAAAAGTACGCAAAAGAGGGGGATAATGTATAAAGGTGTTTGAGAAGTTAGAGTCTATTAATTCAAGATATGAAGAGTTAGAGAGACTGCTTGCAGACCCGGAGGTAATAAGCGACGTTGCAAGATACAGGGAATATGCAAAGGAACGGGCAGGGTACCTTGAACTCATCAAAACATACAGGGAATATAAAAAGGTAAAAGAAGAGTTACTGAAGATTGAGGAACTCTTGAAGAAAGAAAAACAGGATAAGGATTTTGTAGCCCTGGCTGAAGATGAGATAAAGACCTTGAGAGAAAGAGAGAATAGTCTAATACACCAGATTGAAGATTTACTTACGGAAAAAGAACCTGATACAAACAAGAATATAATAGTTGAAATCAGGCCGGGTACTGGTGGAGAAGAGGCATCTTTATTTGCAGGTGACCTGTTCAGGATGTATAGCAAATACGCCCAGAAACAGGGCTGGAAGATAGATGTGATGAATTCTAATCCTACCGGGATTGGAGGATTCAAAGAGATTATATTCTCTGTAGAGGGGAAGGATGTATTTAAAAAGATGAGGTATGAGAGCGGCATACACAGGGTTCAAAGGGTCCCTGTTACAGAGGCACAAGGCAGAATCCATACCTCTGCGGTTACTGTTGCTGTTCTGCCAGAGGCTCAAGAAGTTGAGTTAAAAATAGACCAAAAGGATTTAAAGATAGATGTATACAGGTCATCAGGTCCCGGGGGGCAGAGCGTGAATACGACAGACTCAGCAGTTCGCATTACACATCTGCCTACAGGCATAATAGTCACCTGCCAGGATGAGAGGTCACAGCTCAAGAATAAAACCAAGGCATTGAAAATACTCCGTGCAAGATTATTAGATAGACTGAAAGAGGAACAGCGCGCCAAGATATCCAGGGAGAGGAAACTTCAGGTAGGGAGTGGTGACCGCTCAGGCAGAATAAGGACGTATAATTTTCCTGACCGGAGAGTCACAGACCACAGGATTGGACTTACACTTCATAAATTAGATAAGATATTAGAAGGGGACATGGATGATTTGATATCAGCGTCTATAACTGCAGACAAGAAATCGGCATGACTACAGTAGAACTAATCAATTGGGCTGCTGATTATTTAGATTCAGCCGGCATCCCAGGTGCCAGACATGAAGTAGAGGATATGTTATCTCATGTCCTTAAGACTTCTCGCCTGGCTCTCTACATTGGTGATATAATCCCTGATACGGCTGAAAGATTTGAGTTTGAAAATATTGTTAAGAAACGGGCTAAGAGGGCTCCGCTGCAGTACCTTCTGGGTAATACCAATTTCATGGGGTTTGACTTTAAAGTGAAACCCGGGGTTTTTATACCGCGTCCTGAGACAGAGATGCTGGTAGAAGAGGCGTTAAAAATATTGGAGTTTAATACTAAGACGAGATGGACTATACTTGACCTTTGCAGCGGCAGCGGAAATATATCTATATCCTTGACAAAATCCGTTTCTAATTGTAGAATGTTAGCAGTTGATATATCTATGGATGCTATAGAGATTGCAAGAGAGAATGCAAAATCCCATGGTGTTGGAGAAAGGATAGAATTTTATCATGGGGATATGTTTAGTGCCGTGGGAGAAGGCTGTCTGAATAGGATAGACATGATAGTATCCAATCCCCCGTATATCCCTGCGAATCTCCTGAACGACTTGTCTCCGGAGGTAAGGGTTGAGCCGCGCGTTGCCATAGATGGCGGAGATAGAGGGCTTACTCTATACAGGCGCATTATATCGGAAGGTTCGCCGTATTTACATAAGGGTGGATGGCTTTTAATGGAGATGGGTGATGGTCAGGTAGAGGAGATAAGAAGTATGCTACAAGAATCCATGGTATTTAATGTGCATCAGATTATCAGGGATTACAATGATAAGGAAAGGGTTATCATAGCGAGAAAAGATGGATAAATTAGTCGTTAAAGGCGGGGGGAGATTAAAAGGAGAAGTAAGTGTAAGCGGTTCTAAAAATGCGGCATTACCTATACTTGCTGCGACACTCCTTACCGATGAAAAGTGCGTCATAAAGAATGTCCCGCAGTTGAGGGATGTTCTCACGATGCTCAAGATATTACGTGCACTCGGCGTGAAGGCCCAGATGTCAGATAACGTGGCAGAAATTGAGCCCGGGGGCTATAAGGAATGGACAGCCCCTTATAAATTGGTTAGCACCATGAGGGCATCCATATGCGTCCTCGGTCCATTAGTTGCAAAGAAAAGACGCGCGCATGTATCTATACCTGGCGGCTGTGTTATAGGACCAAGGCCTATTGACCTGCACCTTAAAGGGATAAAGGCGCTCGGGGCAGACGTAAAGATAAAGCACGGGTATGTGATAGCCCATGCAGAACATTTGAGAGGGAATAGCATATATTTAGGCGGGGCGTTTGGTTCATCAGTATTAGCGACTGCCAATGTGATGATGGCAGCAGTGCGGGCCCATGGTAAGACTATTATTGAAAATGCTGCATGCGAACCTGAGATAGAAGACCTCTCAGAGTTTCTTAAGAAAATGGGGGCAAGGATAAATGGAGCAGGAACCCCTCTTATAGAAATTGAAGGTGTCCGGAAATTAGGCGGGGCAGTACATACAGTTATACCCGACAGGATTGAGGCAGGTACATATATGGTGGCAGGTGCTATGAGCCATGGAGATATTACGATAAAGGATGCCAGATTTGACCACTTAGGTGCAGTAGTGGATAAGTTGAGAGAGACAGGTGTGGATATTGTTAAAGAAGGACAGGATATCAGGGTGAGAGCCAGAGGTCCGCTTAAGCCTATAGATGTGACTACGCTTCCCTATCCCGGATTCCCTACAGATATGCAGGCACAAGCGATGGCGCTTATGTCTATTACAGAAGGTATAAGCGTAATAACGGAAAAGATATATCCGGATAGATTTATGCATATAAGCGAGCTGAACAGGATGGGGGCACATATTATGAAAGAAGGACCAAGTGCTATCGTGAAGGGTGTCAGGAAATTAAGCGGAGCGCCTGTGATGGCATCGGATTTGAGGGCAAGTGCAGCTTTGGTGCTGGCAGGACTCGCGGCAAAGGGCAGGACAGATATCTCAAGGGTATATCACTTAGACAGGGGATACGATAAGATAGAAGAAAAGTTTTCAAACTTAGGTGCGGATATTCATAGAGAGAAAGAATAGAAAGAGAAGTTAACAGTGGACAGTTGACAGGAAAAGGGGGTGTTAGAGTGGCAGTTAAGATAAGGCTTAAAAAGATGGGGACGAAAAACAGGACTTTTTTCAGAATAGTGGTATCTGATGTCCGGGCACCGAGGGATGGAAGGGTCATAGAAGAACTCGGTATTTATGACCCTATTAAGAACCCTGCCTTAATCAAAGTGGATAAGGATAGGGCACTGTATTGGCTGGGAAAGGGCGCTCAACCTACAGAGACTGTTCATAGTATATTAAAGAAAGAGGGAATACCGGGAAAATAATGCGAATAGATGTGCTGACGCTTTTCCCGGAGATGTTTGACTGCATCTTAAAGGAATCTATTCTGAAAAGGGCACAGGAGAAGGGTCTGATTGAAGTGCATGTCCATAATCTCCGTAAATGGGCAAAGGATAGACGCGGGACAGTTGATGACAGGCCATACGGCGGGGGTCCAGGGATGGTTCTAAAACCCGAACCCATCTTTGAGGCAGTGGCATCTATCAAGGAAGAGATAAAGGACAAAGGATATGATACGTCCATTATCCTCTTGACGCCGCAAGGGGTTAAGTTCGGCCAGAATATTGCACAGGGATTATCAAAATCTAATCATCTTATATTAATCTGTGGACATTATGAGGGTATAGACGAACGTGTCCAGGAATATTTATCTACCTATTCCATTTCCATAGGTGATTATATCCTTACCTGCGGAGAACTCCCTGCTATGGTTCTTATAGATTCTGTTGTCAGGCTGGTGCCGGGTGTTCTGGGAGACGAAGGGTCAATAAAGTTTGAGTCATTTACAGAAAATCTGCTTGAATACCCTCAGTATACACGGCCGCCTGATTATATGGGTATGAAAGTGCCGGATGTCCTGCTTTCAGGCGACCATGAGAATATTGAAAAATGGAAGAAAGAACAATCTATAAAGAGGACGAAGAAGACGCGTCCGGATTTGTTGAAGTAACAGTATAAGGAGGATATTATGGTGAACAAGAATATAGAAATATTGGAAGGTTTGCAGCTAAAAAAGGATATTCCTGAATTCAATGTAGGGGATACTATCAGGGTTTTCGTGAAGATAGTGGAGGCAGAAAAGACCCGCACCCAGGCATTTGAGGGAATAGTTATAGGTAAAAAGGGGTCTGGTTTGAGAGAGACTTTTACAGTTAGAAGGATTTCCTATGGCGAGGGCGTAGAGCGTATCTTCCCGCTTCATTCGCCTTCTATAGAAAGGATTGTCAGAGTAAAAGAAGGAAAGGTGAGAAGGGCAAAACTCTATTATATGAGGGGTAAGATTGGTAAGGGGTCAAAGGTAGAAGAAAAACGGGAATTTGAGACAATCGGACAGGAGCCTGAAACGGCTAATGAATCAGCACCTGCAGTGCAGGAAAGTATAAAAGCATTTTAGATTTACCTGAAAGGTAAATCGGCTTTCCTGTACTGCACTGAAGAGGTGTGGAGAAAACAGGTTTTCTTCACGTTTAGGGGGAAACAGCGAACGAAGTGAGCGTTAGAGGGGGACGAGTCCCCTTCTAAAAGGAAATGACGAACTGAGCAAAGCGAAGTGAGGAATTTTCTTGCTACAGTATGAGGCACAGGCAGAAGAAAGCGGCTTTAAGGTTATAGCAGGGATAGACGAGGCAGGCAGGGGTCCATTAGCAGGTCCTGTTGTAGCGAGTGCCGTAATCCTGGAAAGAACTGATTTTGTAGAAAGGATAGACGATTCCAAAAAATTATCCCCGGGGCAGCGTCTAAGGGCTTATCACGAGATTCTAAATAAGGCAGTTATAGGCATAGGGATAATAAGCAGTGAAATCATAGATGAAATCAATATCTATAAAGCCACATTGAGGGCTATGGAAGAGGCGGTTATAAGTCTCAAGGTTTCACCAGACTATATTTTGATAGATGGAAACATGAAACCAAAAGTAGCCTGCCATTCTTTATCCATTATAAAAGGGGATTCCAAAAGTCTCTCCATAGCATCCGCTTCTATAATAGCCAAGGTAACAAGGGATAATATCATGATGGAATATGATAAATCCTATCCCGAATATGGGTTTGCACGCCACAAAGGATATCCTACGGAAGAACACGTTAAAAGAATTAGAAAATATGGTCTATCCCCGATTCACAGGAGAAGCTTTAAATGTGGCGAAGCGGAATGAGGAATTTTCTTGGGCGGATAGGTGAAGATGAGGCGGTTCAGCATCTTAAGAAAAATGGCTATAATATACTCAAGAGAAATTATAAGTCAAGGTTAGGCGAAATAGACATAATCGCAGATGATGGCGGTGTCCTCTGTTTTATAGAGGTGAAGACAAGGAGTTCACGGGATTTTGGTACCCCGCAGGACTCTATTACAAAGACTAAACGCCACAAGTTATCTAAATTGGCATTAGGATATCTAAAGCATAAACGAATAATGGACAGCAATATTAGATTTGACGTAGTATCTATTATGATGACCAATACTGAGAAAAAAGAGATAGAACTCATCAAAAACGCATTTGATATGGAAGGGGCGTATACATATTAAATATAAAAGGGCTTTTACCTTCGGAACTAAAACTTGCCATAAAGGAAATAGGCGAGAAGGAATATCGTGCGGTTCAGATTCTATCATGGGTTTATAAGAAAGGGGCAGAGTCCTTTGATGAGATGTCTGACCTTACTCTGGGATTCAGGGAGGTATGCAAGAAGAGATTTATCCTGAAGAATCTGGACCTGGTAAATGAGCACGTTTCTAAGGATGGCACGTCAAAATATCTATTCAGGTTACTGGACGGTAATCTGATAGAGTCAGTATTAATCCCGAGCCATAGGGATAGTTCGGACAGAAATACCGTTTGTGTATCCACACAGGTAGGTTGTGCGTTTGGCTGCAGATTTTGTGCCAGCGGCAAGAAGGGATTCAAGAGGGACCTTTCAACAGGTGAAATTGTTGACCAGGTCATTTTTATCAAGAATAGAATAAATCCTCACCCAATCACAAACATAGTAATTATGGGTGTGGGTGAACCATTGAGTAATTACGATAATCTTCTGAAGGCCATAAGGCTCTTCAATTCACATGAATGCCTGAATATAGGTATTCGCAAGATTACCATCTCCACCTGCGGGATAATCCCCGAGATATTAAGACTTGCAAGGGAAAATATGCAGGTTGAACTCTCCATCTCACTCCATGCCTCAGATGATGCCGTGAGAAACTCGCTTATGCCCATCAATAAGAGATACCCAATCTCTAAATTGATTGAAACATGTAAAGAGTATATACTCAAGACCAATCGCCAGATTACGTTTGAATATATATTAATAAAAGGAATCAATGATTTACCCCAGGATGCCAGACGTCTTATACGGATTTTAAAAGGCATTAAGTGTAAGGTGAACATTATCCCGTATAATGAGATAGAAGGGATTAAATTTACATCTCCGGATATTGAAACCATAAGGACATTCAGGGGTATACTTAAAATGGGCGGGATTAGTTCTACCCTAAGACTTCAAAGAGGCGCTGATATAAAGGCAAGCTGCGGGCAGTTGAGAATGATGGAAAACATTCCATAAGTGTGGAATATTTTCCTTACTCTAAATATAAAAACATGCCATAGGTTCATACCTCTATGTAGGACAGGCGTCCCGCCTGTCAGGACTTAAGTGATAACAGTATAACGAATTATGACAATAGACCCTTCCTAATCCAATAAATTCATCTTCTCCCCACGGGTTTGGCACGAAAATTGCTATATTATATTTGTATGGAATTTCAAAGTTGTAGTTTTTAGGGTTGGATGAATCCAACCCCTACAAGTAGGACTGGCGTCTCGCCTGTCAAAATAGCGAATAATTTAATCTCAAAAAAGGAGGAAGAGATGAATACATTAAAGCGATTGATATGGTCGTTGAAAAGATTTTGGAATAAGGGAATATTATTTTTAATGTTAGTTGGGATAGCAGCCTTTATAGCGGGGAATGCACAGGCTGCCATTTCTAACGTGAGCATATCAAATGGGACAGATGCTGCAGGGACAAGTGCTACTATAAGCCCTGATAATGACGGGACCAGGGATAGGGCGAGTATATCGTGGACATCCAGTACACAAGGTAGTGCAAGGGTTGTAATAGATACCAATGGGACAGCAGGCTATCAACCCATTACAGACTGGGGAAGCATAGACTGGCAGACTGATACGCATGACTGGACAATGGAATTGTGGTCAGGGGCGAACACTGCCTCTATGATTGATTGGGAAGGGAGAGACAATACATGGAAGGCTGTTCCGAACGGGACATACAATATAAGGATAGAGACAGACGAAAATCATGATTGGACCGGTGCTGACTATATTACGAACGAGACCCTTACGGTCACTGTAGCCACTGCCGGTATAAGTGGACAGGTTACATCTGGCGGTAATCCGATTTCAGGGGCAGAGGTGAATGCAGGCAATGCAAATACGTGGTCACAGGCGAAGACCGATGCAAGCGGAAATTATACCGTATATGGCCTTGGGGCAGGTTTGTATCACGTAGACGTCCGTAAGAGTGGGTATGTCTCAAAGTTTTTGGATAATGTTAGCGTCTCAGCAGGTAGTATAACTACAGGCCAGAATTTTAGTCTGCTCCAGGCAGTCCAGTTAACAGGAACTATTACCCTTAGTTCTTCATTTACTGGTTTTGCTGACAGATGGAACCCCAACAATACTATATATGATATATGGATAAATATCAATGCGTGGAGTGAGACAGAAGCTAAGAATGGATGGGGCAATGCCCATATACATGCCACTGATTGGTCTGGATTTATTGATAATATCGCTGATACGGATGGGGATGGTGTGACTGACACTTCAGAATCCACTACTTCTGTAACCTATACTGTTGACCTTCAGCCAGGCACATATTCTGTCAAGGCAGATGCAGATGGTTTTGCAAGCAGTACCCAAAAGAATATTACAGTAGCAGAAGTAACAGGCGGGACACTCAACATTACCATGTCAAAGGCAAGCAGGATAAGCGGGACTGTTCAATTACCTGATGACGTGACCCAGTCCACGTGGGTGAACGTGAGCGCCACCTCATCTACAGGAGAGGCATGGGGCGGGGGACAGGTTGTTCCTGATGGCGATGCCAACCCTGATACAGCCTCGTTTGATTTAATGGGTGTCCTACCCGGGACATATAGTGTTGAAGTCCGTGTAGATGGTTACAAGCCAAAGACAGTCCAGAATGTCGTAGTGGCAAGCGGTTCAGATACTAACTTAGGGACATTAACGATTGAGACTGGTTCCACTATATCCGGGACAGTTACAATAAGCGGTGATACCACAGGGGTTAGTTTCTTTGGAGGTGACCCAACACAGCCTATAGGATTATGGATAAACGCATGGTCAAATTCTACCTTCACATCCAATGGGGTAAATGTCAATATTCCGAGAGGGGTGAACCAGTCAGCATCATATACCATAGGCGGGTTAGACCCGGGTGTTTATCAGGTTAATACATGGCTTGACCAATATGAGCAGAGTCCTTTTAATTTGACTGCTGATGTATCTTCAGCCAATGTCACTGGTGTCAATATTACTATGGCAGGCTATACAGGGGTAATAAGCGGAACAGTGACTGGTTTCAGTAATTCCTCAAAGGTCGTCGTTACGTCTCAAATGTCTGGCTGGGGTGATTGGAACACGCCAAAGAGAACCACGATAGATTCTAATGGAAATTGGACATTATCAGGGATAGGCACGGGTTACTACATGGTTAGTGCCAATCAGTATGTTGACCCCAATGGAGACCCCCTGGTTCCGGATGGGAATTTCGGACTGGAGACTGAGAAGGTAGACGTGACTAATGGACAGACTACCTCTGGCGTGAACCTTGTGTTAAAGGCAGGAGGGACGATTAAGGGGAGCGTGACACTCACGAGTAGTAACGGATGGACACAGGCAGACCTTACAGGGCAGCCTGTTAACTGTTATCCGATGGAGCAGCAGATGATGGGTGGAGGCGATAACTTCTTCTTTAACGGCACTATAGACGCAAATGGTAATTATGAGATTAAAGGCTTAGCCGCAGGAGTCTATGTAGTAGAGATAGCGCAGGATATAGGGACGTCAGATGAAAATGAGCAGAAAGTATCTGCAGGTGCCCCGGATGGCAGTCCGGATATTGCGGTGAGCAATGTAACAGTAAATCTCACAGAAGGGGAAACCAAAACAGGCGTGAATCTTACGGCACAGGATGGCTACAGCATATCAGGCGTAGTGACAGTTCCCCAGGCGCCTGCAAACGACTTTTCATGGCTCGGTGAAATCCGTGCAGATGCCCTTGAAACTAAGAGTGGAAGCGGCTTTTCTATAATGGGTAATAATTTCAATGGAGGGACGAGTTACAGGTATAAGATATCCCACATTCTCACTGGTAAATACGTAATCTCTGCCTGGAGTGACATATATGTGCCGGTCTCTGCCGAGACAGAGATTACCGATGCTGACGTCTCCAATATAAATCTTGACTGGAAGAAGGGTGCAAATATCATAGGCAGACTCGTTAATGCAGATACCGGGGAGGCTGTAACCAGCGAAGACCGTGTAATGGTTATGTGTGAGGCAGACCCATGGATTGAAGGTTCATGGCGTGGAACGTTCTCTGGCGACATGATGGGGAGTTTTGAAGGGCGTAGTTATATAGAAACCGCGGAGATTGGCGGTACACCTGGTAAGTTCCACCTTACAAATCTTCCTGCAGGGAGTTATATTGTGAGGGTCCAGAATGAGTGGGGCGAGAGGACAGACGGGACAAAGAACTATGCTAATACTACAATCGCCGGGATAAAGATATCCCAGTCTAACGTTGACAATACCCAGGACGTTGACATAGGGACAATTAAGTTAAAGGAAGGCGTTACTATAAGCGGCACAGTTACAGATACTAACGGGACACCACTTGCAAATATCAATATGGGCGCCGAACCGGCAGACTTACATGACGGTGACTTCTTCATGAATGCAACGACCAAGTCTGATGGCACCTATACATTCTACGGGATAGACCCTGATATACCTTATTGGGCAGTTGTGGCTGCAGATAGATGGGGATGGATGGAAGACATAGACTCAGGCTATGGAGAGCAATGGAAGGAGAATGTTGCACCCAATGCTACAGATGTAGATTTCCAACTTGATACAGCAGGCGGTATTTTAAGCGGGACTATCAGCAAGGCAGGGTCTGACCCGGACAATACCACGCCATTCTCGCTCCCTCCATTTGAAGAGGAGCAGATGGGTGACTTTAAGACACAGAGCCTGCCCCAGGTATTTCTCCTGCTCCAGAAACAGGGTGAGATATTGACAGACCCGATGGATGGTATAGATGGCGCCTCTGAGCCGAGTGATACAAATACCACTACGTTTACTATAAGTAATCTTGTCCCTGGCACATATACCTTAAAGGTTTTCTGCCCGGGATTTGCTACGGCAGTAGTCAATGATATTACTATTGCTACCGGAGACAATATTATAGACACAAATAGTGACGGGACCGCAGACCCTGTCCAATTAATAAAAGGAGGAACTGTATCAGGCACTGCAAGAAAACCAGACGGCACCAAACCTTCATCTAATGACGTAGTAGGTGTAGTTGCTATTACGGAAGACTTCTCAAACATGGTCTTTGGTGAATTTACCAAGAATGATACCACAAAGGAAATCAGCGACTATACAGTGACAGGCCTGCTTGCAGATACAACCTATCTATTGGTATTTCTCAGTAATGAAGACGATATATGGGTAATGCCTGATAGGTCCACAGCATGGACTCTTACAAGTGCTGGTCCGCCTGCTGTGTATAGTTATAATGCGGTGATAGAATTATTCCCGCCACAGTTCGTAGCACAGGCATTGAAGAAGGACGATGGCAGCTTTGATATTTCTATATTCTCCAGCACGGCGTTAGACGACACAGATACGAGAGGGACATTGGAATTGTGTCAACTTGTATCTACAGGAGACCCTGATAGTGTTGTTAATACGAACGGGCTGGTTGGCAACGTTTCTATACTTGATAACCCTGATGGTGATGAAATATTTAGAGACAGGATGGAACTGGCAGTTAACTATACGCCTCTTTCTGCTACGGATACATCATTTATCATAAGGGTAACGGGACATAATGCTGAAGGGGATGAGGGGACAACGGACTTTACGTTCTTTACTACAGCAGATGCGTTGAATCAGGCTACAGTAAAGATTTCAGGTGCTAATGTGACCCTCGGCAGCGGCAATACTTCAGGCGTATATTATCCTCAGGGTTCGTTCAATGATGCTGATAGCGATGGTAAGACAACGTGTACTGTAGAGAAACTGAGCAGCACTGCTACTACACAGCCCAGACTTGCCGGGGCAGAGGCACTGTCACGTTCAGGTGTTTTAGCGGCTACTCCTACAAGTGCTATAAGTAACCAGTATGAGATAACGTCAGGTGAGGCTGTTGCATCTGGTTCTACAGTAACGATAGCGCTTCAGTGTAACAGTACCCCGACGGCAAATTCCAATCTCTACTATTATGATTCTGCAAGCGGCTATTGGAAGAAGGAGGACACAAACAGAACCGTTGATACCACGAATAATAAGGTAAGCGTCAGTTCAACCCATTTCTCAACATGGGTCGTCCTGGAGACTGCTGGGCCAAGCGCTCCAACATCACCTGCTGCAAGTGGGCTCACAGGAAAGGTAAGGTTAAGCTGGACTGCTGCAAGTGGTGTTACAGGCTATAACGTCTATCGCAGCACGACTTCAGGCAGCGGATATACGAAGATAAATAGCAGCGAGGTAACAGGGACTACCTATGAAGATACCGTTCTAACCGTCGGCACCACATATTACTATGTAATTAAAGGTGTGGATAATACAATACCTGCCGAGAGTTCATCTTCAAGCGAGGTAAACGGCACTGCGACTGCAGAGACCTCATCATCAGGTGGAGGCGGGGGCTGTTTCATCGCAACAGCAGCGTATGGGACACCAATGGCAGGTGAGGTAATCGCATTGAGCCGATACAGGGATGCACATCTATTGACAAACCCGGTTGGAAGGAGGTTTGTTGCATTCTATTACAGGGTAAGCCCGCCGATTGCAGATTTTATCGCAAAGCATGAGTCATTGAGGTCAATGGTAAGATTTATCCTGAAGCCTGTGGTCAGGTTGGTAGAGTAGTAGTATAGGTTAGTAGAATAGTAGGACAGGCGTCTCGCCTGTCCTAAATGTAGCAGGGAAACGAGAAAGCATATTGGGGCACTCTGACGTTACGTCGGAGTGCCCCTTGTTTTTTCTCAGAAAATTCTTGCCAAAGGGGGTCGGGATGTGATAAACTATAATTAGAATGATTGGGATAACTATGAGATTAAGGGTTGCAGTATGGCAGATACTGGCTGAATTGTTGATTTTGTGTCTTATATGCGGCTGCGGGGCGCATTCGCACAGTACCGTATATGGTAAGAAGCCTGAGGAGATATTTATGAGACTCAGGGAAATTGTGAACTACCGCCCTGATTCTCCTGAGGCAGAGGACGCCAGGTTCGGTATAGCAGAGTATTTCTATTACCAGAAGGATTATCGTGATGCCCTGATTGAGTTTGGTAAATTTATCAGAGAATATCCTGAAGGTCCTGCAATAATTTTTGCAAAGATTTATCTCCTTAAAATATATTCTGACCCGAGACATAACGTGGAAATAGAAAAGAGTCTATCAAGGGACATTGAAAGAGAATTGTATTCCCGCCCGCTTTTTCTTTTGTTCTCTGAATATGAAAAGAAATCCTACTTCTCTCCTCTTGGAAATACTTACGAGGTGCATAGTTATACGGACAGAGTGGAGGTTTATTTAAATGGCATGGTCTTTTATACGGTCACCCCTTAAACGGAAATTCTCCTATATCTTTCTTCTATTTATTATCTTAATCCTGACTTCAGAGCTGATTCTGAAATATAGTTCCCCAAGGATAAAGAACGTGATAATCATTAGATTAGAGGCAGTAATACATAGGCGTGTCCAAATCTCTAAAATGGAATTAGGTTTATTCAGGGGTATTAATCTTGAGGATATAAGGATATTTGACCAAGGGACAGAGCCTGCTCTTTATATTAAGAAATTGTCATTAAAATTCATGCCCTTGCCGTTATTATGGAGAAAGGTGGTCGTTACTGACGTATCCATAACAGACCCTGAGATTATAATAATGCGAGGCAATGATGGAAGATTGCCGTTTGCGAAACTTTTGGAAGAGGTTTATTTGCTTAAAGGCAAAAAACGGGTTTCCTTCTCGCCATTTGGAAGGAAGCGTATTAAAGGGGGGACCGTAACTATTATTGACAATACCCGGGAATTAAAGTTAGCGGATAATATTAATGCACTTATAGAAACGGATTATTTCCATAGGGCTTCAAGGCTCAGGCTGAATGGCAGATTATCCCACCCCGGATCATTGCCATTTGACAATCCTGTCCTCGTAAAATTGGCAAGGTCATTAAAAGGGGATTTTACGCTTGATGTCTATATAGAATCTAAAAGTGATGGTGAATTGAAATGTTACGGCGAGGTGGATACGAATGAAATTGAGGGACACGTCTATTTGATAACAAAGATAGATTCACAAGACCTACACCTTGATATACTTCATATAAGGGCAGGAGATTTCTTAGTAAGGAGCCATGGCAATATCCATGACTGGATAAATTCTCCTGATTTTGCTGTCCAGTCTGAATTTACAAATTTACCCATCTCTGTATTTAATGATTTTCTACCAGGCATTACACTGGGTGGTAATGTTAAAGGCAATTTTGAGATGACGGGTCCTGGCGGCAATTTAATAATAGTCAGTAAGGTTGAATTAAAAAACAATACCTTTAGTTATGAGAATAAGATTATCCATATGCACATTGATAATATCTCAGGGCGTGTGATGTGGACAGTGGATAAGGTAGATATATTGGAACTTACCGGCTCACAGGGAGGTTCACGAATCAATCTTATGGGTGAGATATACGGATTTCCTGAAACCCATAATATCAGGCTGAACGTTGCCTGTTCTCTAAAAGATAATGTCGGTGAGATTATAACCCTGCCGCCGGAATTAAAGTTAGAAGGTGAAATTAGTGTCAATGCAGATATAAAAGGTGATTTAAACTCCATTTGTATTACAGGAGTGGCAAATCTGGATAAGAGCAGTGTAAACTATAAGAACATTTTCTCAAAACCTCGGGACTTAAATTTAAGGCTAAATACTGTAACTACATTACAAGAGAGACTCTTAGAAATAGAGAAGATGGATCTGACATTGGATAATTCCGTCATTAAGATTATAGGGGAAATAGAGGACTTTGAACATCCAAAGCCAAATCTTGACATCAGGATGGCTGAGGTTAGATTGGAAGAAGTGAAAAAGATAATTCCTTTTTTAAGAGAAGCAGACATTTCCGGGAATGTTGAAATGGCGGCAAATATTAAGGGGACGGCTTCTGATATAGTGACGGAAGGGGGAATCAGCATTGCTGATTTCACTTCAGGGAAGGTAAAAATAAAAGACCTGAATGCAAAACTTGAACTTTATGGCGGTGAATTAAAGTTAAAAGATATAAAGGGCGATTTTTACGGGGGGTATATTAACGGTTCTATGGATGTGTCTTTTAAGGAGCAGCTCATCCGGTATTCATCTAAAGCCGCTATAAGTGAAGTGGATATAGATAAATTACTTAAAGGAATATCATCTACAAGATACAAAGCAAAAGGAAAGATAAATGGAGCGGCATATTTCCATGGCGATGGTTTGGAATTGAAAAACCTGAATGGTGAAGGTTCAATTGAAATTCGGAACGGTAAGACGAGCGGGCTGCCATTTTTTGAGGCATTGGCTGATATTACGAATATTTCTTCTTTCACGCAATTTAATTTTGAATCCGCAGCCTCTGACTTCAAACTTGACTTTGGGAAAGAGTTACTGATTATTGAGAATTTAAAATTAAATGGGCGTGATGCAAATTTCCACATAGACAAAGCACAGGTCCGACTTGATGGTAGTATAATAGGAGGGACGCTGTCAGCTGAAATTCCAAGGCATGTGCTGGCTAAGTCTAATAAGTTCAGCCTGCTGCTATTTCTGATTGGCGAGAAGAGCAGCAAACTCATATTTGATTACAAACTTGGCGGATTTCTTGACAATCCCCGCCTTCAGTGGATGGAAAGTAAATTGAAGGATAGAATTGAGAATATCCTTACATTAGGACAGAAGAAAAAGATTGAATCAGAAATAGAACAGGCAATAGAGGCATTGACTAAATAAAGTCCTTGCCTTTTTGCCCAATTCATGCTATTATAATTTTTGAAATAAGGAGGATATTATGGCAGAATTTATGAAAGAAATACGTTTCAAACGTGCAATCAGCGGCAGGGATATGTACGGCGTATTAGAGGCGTTTAAGGATACTGTCCTTACAAAGTTATCCCAGTCGCAGGGATTACCTTTAGACGATGCTACGATGGATTGGATTAGAAACAGGATGAAATCAGCCCTCAACCTGTGCATCAGGGGAACGCCATGGAGAAAGGAGTATTTCCTTCGCATGGGTGAGACTAAAAAACGCCCTAAGAGGAATATTATAAATGCCCAGAAGGTATATTATGCGTTAAAGGATATGGAAGCCAAATGGATAGAAGGCGATACTGAGTGGGTAAAGGATAGGATTGTGATACTGAAAGATATATGCAGAGACACAAGATACTGGAAGGAGAAATACTTCCTGACACATCAGAAAGAAGAAGATGTTGATTTCGAAAAGAAAGTAAATGCAGATGAGATAGCTGCAAAATTGGAAGAGCTTGAAAAGGTAATAGGACAACTTGAACAGGGTGTAACTGCAAATAGGCTCAAGGAACTTGCGGATAAATGCTTGAGGCAATGGAGGTGGAGGAAAAGACCTTTTTATGTAAAGGACCTGGAAGGCGGGGCTACTTTTAAACAAGGCACAGGCGCACAGAGTTTCTATCATGCCCTGAAATATTTTGAAAAGCTGCTGAATTATCTCTTGTCAGGCGGTCCGGAAGATAAGGTATTTGAGCAAGACCTCGCGAAGTATTTAAAGCATGAGAATGTAGACCCTAACATGAGGGTCCCGTTCTTAATCAAGAAGATATTTGAAGCATATCAGCATGTGTGTATCAAGAGAGGTTATCTGAAAGAGCCTATCCACCATTACAAGGCTGAAAAACAGATATACAGGGATGCCATAGGATGGAAGCCGTGGGTATGGCCAGAGGAAGAAGAGAAAAAAGAAGAGACTACTAAGCAAGGCTGAAGCAAATCATTGTTTAATGGAAAGAGAACTCATTACCGAAGACCGGATAAACAGGATATTTTCAAAAGAACTTACCCCCGGCGAAATATCAGAGTTATGGAAAAAAATCGCCGCCCACCCTGATGCGAAGTTCATGGTGTACTACCATAGGACCGGGAAGGCAAAAAAGATACCGATGATGATAAGGCCGAGGATTATAACGCCATATCAGCTAAGGTACTATCATGAAGTTGGGATTGAAATTGTTCGTGCCTTCAAAAAAATACTTCCCCTCTACTTCCACGTTAAAGAGTTAAAAGAATTATTCCCATTCAGTCAGGATGAAAAAGAATGGCTTGAGGATATTTGTAAACATCCATCCTTTGCACGAAGTATTGAGAGGGAGGACAATAATATCCCTGTAGTAGCAAGGCTGGATTCCAATGCCTCATTTCGGAATCCCATTCCAAGAGCATCCTTTAAATTATTTGAAATAAACGGGGCAGCTATCGGGGCGGTATATTTTGAGGCTGTAATAGAGAAGATTATCAGCGACATTATAACGCCGGTAATTGTCAGACATGACCACGCCCTTACGCCAGTCACTACCACTGATGTCCGCCGTCTATTGTTAAATGACATAGTCTCCCATGCTAAGATTCTCGGTTACACCAACCCCAATATTGGATTTCTGGAAGAAAAAAAAGACCCTTACGGAACTCACGAATATTCCTATTTTGTGCCTTATTATAAGAAGATGGGATATAATGCATTCCATATAGACCCGAGAGAGTTGTACTTAAAGAATGACCGAATCTATTATAAGGGTCTGTCCATGGACGTGATATACAGGGATTGCGAGATTACTGACCTCGTCCGTCTCCAGAAAAAGTTCAAGAAGGTTTCTGTCCTCAAAAAGGCATTCTCTAAGAATCAGATGATATCCTCTATCGCAGGGGAGTTTGACCATAAGGGGGCATTTGAACTCTTCAGCAATGCTAAATTTTACCGCTATTTTTCACAAAGGCAAAGGGAGTTTTTCAAAAGACATATCCTGTGGACAAGGGTAATCAGGGAATCAAAAACCACTGACCCCGGGGGTAAAGAGGTTAATCTGATAGAATATATATTGAAACATAAGGACGACTTACTCATAAAGCCAAATCGCGGACTTGGAGGCAGCGGCATAAAGTTAGGACCATTAACCACCGGCAATGAATGGAAAGAATCTGTGGAAGACGCCCTCAGGGTGACGTCTTCACAAGTGGTTCAGTCTTTATCAACCGTAGTTACCGAGAGATTTCCTGTCCTTGACAGGGATAGACATTTGCGTTTTGAAGATTTTTATACGGATGCAGGCTTTGTAATCACAAAAGGCGGACTCGGAATATTGAGCAGGGCTTCAAAGAATAAGATAGTAAACATAGCCAAAGGCGGCGGTATGTGCGCTGTTCTGGTAATGGAGTATAGAAAATAAGGGTAAATACTATTGTGGATTAAATCATACATAGGGATTGGTTCCAATTTAGGTGACCGCAGGAAGAAGATTCAATTAGCATTGAATGTCTTGAAAGAAAAAAAAGACATTATCGTAGAAAAAGTTTCTCCATTTTATGGGACCCTTCCTGTAGGAGGGCCGCCCCACCAGGGTAAATTTTTAAATGGGGTGATAGAGATAAGCACAACCCTCACACCCCAGGAATTACTCAAGGTACTGCAAGAAATTGAGAAGGCTTTAGGCCGCATGAGGAAAGAGCGATGGGGTCCAAGGACGATAGACCTTGATATACTATTTTATGGGGATTTGATTGTCAATGAAGAAGGATTAATTATTCCCCATCCCTTAATGCATAAACGGGAGTTTGTATTAAAACCCCTCCTGCGTATAGCCCCGGATTTGATTCACCCTGTGCTAAAGAAGTCTGTAAAGGAATTGCTTGAAAGTATAAGAAATTAAAAACCACAGGATAAGTAATATGGAGAAAAAACTACTACAGAAGAAAACAATAAAGAACTGGCCTGACTACGATGCCATATCAATAAAGTCTGATATTACAATAAATGGTGTATTTCTTAAAGAAGGAGAAGATGTTGGTCTTCAAAATACCGAAACAGGGCAGTTAGTCTTTGATATTCTGGAAGATAAAAGAGAATTGGAGCCTGTAACAAATGAAACTGAATGGACAGCACCTGAAAGGAATAAAAAGATAGTCCAAGAACTTAAAAAATATCTTCTTGACCAGGAAGAACAACTGGGACGTTTTCCCAAAACACTTATCTTTGCAGATAATGATTTATCCCATACTTCTCACTGCGACCAACTCATAGAGATTCTGAGAGATGAGTTTAACAGGGGTGATGCCTTTGTCCATTTTTAAAATGCTTTGGATGAATTAAATGTCTTGATGAAATCATTAGAACCAAACAATAGGGAAAAAATTCAGCAGTGAAATTTACAATAATTTGTGATGAGAGTGGTATAAATGCCAGATATCTTATTATCGGTGCCTTAATTATACCGCGGAATAATCATCCCTTATTAATTAATGAACTACGACATCTGAAAACAGAACTCCATTTACATTGGGAAGGAGAAGTTAAGTGGGGAAAGGTTAGTAAAAGATACCTTCCGAAATACAAGATTTTAATGGAATGGTTCTTCAAGCACTTAAAAAGCAATCACTTGAGATTTAGAACCCACGTAATAGATACTCACAAGAAAGAATACAGAGAATACGGCGATGGAGATAAAGAGAAATCATTTTATAAGGTTTTCTTTCATCTTTTGATGCAATGTATTAGAAGACTGGCGGTAGAGGAAGAAGGAAGCAATGTTTTAATCCTGCTTGATGATAAGAAAAATAGATACCCTTTTAGATTGCCTGTTTTGAAGAAGACACTAAATGCAACGCTTAAAAGGGATTTTAAATTAAACAACATCGTGGCGAACGTCGAGCCGAGGCATTCAAGCGGACCAAAATCTGAAGGATTAATTCAAATAGTAGATGTCTTAATTGGCGCGATAGGTTATGTAAGGAACCGTTCGTATGAGGGAAAGGGTGCTTCTTTAGCCAAGAAAGAGTTGATAGCGTGTATAGAAGATTTATTGGGTTCTAAGTTGGAATATGACACTAATGCTACCGCCTCTTTTAATATCTGGACATTTGATGTTGAAGTTCCACTTAAGAAAAAGAAGGCTTATAAAAAGAAGAATCGCTCTACTGCCTAGTCTACCTAAGGCAGACACCCTTTGCAGGGAACTACGCCTTAAGGCGTAGGCTTCGGCAATAGCAGCGATTCTACTTATAGAATACACTATAAAAATCCAAATGTCAAGTACAAAATTTTTATCTGTCAAGCCAATTTAGAAATGTCCTATTTTTACCAAAGTAGAAATGTCCTATT